>JAFTEC010000032.1 GCA_017453865.1 Lachnospiraceae bacterium | reverse complement strand
GAAAGTGGGGAGCGGAAAAAGACTGGATCAGGGAATTCAATATCCTTTATGCCAGGATTTATGGCGCCTATTCTGTAATTGATCCGCTTGATAACCACCTGGCCGGATTAAAGCCAAAGGCAGTACCGGGATTCTTTGCAGAGCTCGGGCTTAAAAATGTCAGTGTCTATTCTATAGGGAAGATATTTGCGCTTTCAAACGGCGCAGCTTCTGATGAGGACAAATTGCGCTATATAAGGCTTTTTCGGGAATCAGAGGAAAAGAAGCTGGACGCATTTGAAGAGCTTCCCGAGATGAGAGCAAAGGTCAGGGAGGAGGATAGAAAGCGCTTCAGAGAACTGTTAAGAAGAAAATGTGAATGGCTTAAGGAGCATATTCATGACAATTCCACATGGGAGTGGCAGGGCGGAGCAAATCTGCTTGTCACGGGGATATGCGAGAAAAAGGGAGTGCCCTTTTGAACGAAAGCTTCAGATCAGGAAAGGAGAAGGGAGATGTCGAATTATTCAAAATTCAAAGAGAGAACTCCTGAGGAGACAATATTTGAGATACGCCGTATCTTAAATGATATCGGACTTTTTACGGTACAACAATGGATAGAAGATACCTATGATGGAGCAAAGTCATGCAGAGTGACCATATATCCCACGGGTCTGGGTACAAACGGTAAGGGAACGGATGTACTCTATTCCACCGCCAGCGCCTATGCAGAGCTGATGGAGAGACTGAACAACAATCTGCTCACTATTCGTGACGAGCTTGATGCTTTAAAGAATGATGTGGGCTTCTACCATTTTCCCGATGAAAAAATGATCAGCATCGAAGAAATTGCCGCATCTCCTGATCCCTTCACGGAATTTGTCTTTTCCAAATCAGGCCTTAAGGGGTATTCACGGGCAGCTTTTCTAAAGGCTTATTGCAGAACATACGGAATAAAGGACAATATGCTTCCCTGCGTTCCCTTTGCAGATCCTGTAAGCGGTACCGTGCGTTATATACCTCATAAAGTGGCTGTGCAGGCTACGGGCACCAACGGTATGGCGGCCGGCAACACTCTTGACGAAGCTATGGTGCAGGGACTGTCGGAAATATTTGAGAGAGAAGCATCAAGGCGCATTCTGAAGGGTGAGGCGATACCGCCAGAGATTCCGATAGAGGAAGTGAAAAAATACAGCTTTTATACCCTTATCCGTGAGGTGGAAAAGGATGGCAGATTTCGTGTCACCCTCTATGACCTGTCTATGGGCAGGGGCTGGCCTGTGACCGGGCTTTGCATAACTGACCTTACTACGGGGAATTTCGGCATGAAGCTGGGAGCGCATCCTTCCTTTGCGGTGTCGGTAGAACGAACGCTTACCGAAGCCCTGCAGGGCAAAAACCTGGAATATTTTGCAAACTCCTGCCGTTTGGGCACGGTTGAGGAATCTTCGGGATTTAACAATATACCCAATGTGGGGAAAACAGGCGACGGCGTTTATCCCTATGTTATGTTTGGCGGTAAGCCTGATTGGGAGTACAGGCCGTGGACACGGTGGGAAGGGCTTGATAACAAGGGCTTTCTGGCCGGAATGATACAGATACTTAAAGCCGAAGGCCTGCATCCTCTGTTCAGGGATACTTCCTTTCTGGGATTTCCATCCTGCTTTATTATAGTCCCGTTTTTCAGCGATCTTTTTCCCGTTGGGGAGACGGCGCTCAGAGCATGGAATACCTGGCAGCATTCCCTGAGCTGCTGGAACGATTTTCCCGACATAAGTGATGAAGAAGAGCTTCGCATTCTGAAGATAATCAGATTCAGGGAATACAGTGTATTGGAAAATCAGACCGCATTTTTATCATGCCGACAGCTTTCCGCCAAATTTGATTCTGTCAGAGTTGCCGCATTTATCGCATTAAAGCATGGTAAATATGAGGTCTCCTGGCATTTCTTTGATATTATGGTACGGTACACTATAGACGAAAAGGAGAAACTCTACTATATGGCAATGTGCCGATATCTGAAGCTACGCGGCAAGGATGCTGATCATGAGACGGCGCTGAACGTCGTAAAAAACTTCACTACGCGTGAAATTGCCGATAAAATTGAAAATGATACGTCTGAACTGTCAACCGTTTTGCAGAGGAATTTTCCGAGGCTTCATTGCTATGACTGCAGCGCCTGTTCTCTTGCGGGAACTGACTGTACCTATCCCGATACAAGAAAAATATTTGTAAAGGTTGCGAGGGCGATGAAGGCGGAAAACGCAGATCAGGATAAGCTGCTTGAAGAGCTTATAAATATATGGTGAAGCATCATTAAGGAGGAAAACTATGAACGAAAACATTGTGAAACTATTACAGAAGGTGGCGGAGGACGAAGCGCTTCAGGAAAAGATGAAGTCCTTCACCGATCCGGAGGAGGCCTATGAGTTTGCAAGGACAATTCAGGATGGCTTTACAAAGTAAGAATTTGTTAAAGCTATGACGGAGCTTGCGGAGGAAGTCTTCGGCGACGATGAGCTTACAGACGAGGATCTTGCCCTTGCCGCAGGCGGGACGAACTGGGATGCCGAAGATATTGGAACACTTGTAGGAACGAGTGCTTTCGGAACTTTGGTAATAGCTTCTACACTTGGAGGGATATGAGCGTCATTTAAAAAAACAGGAAAGGGGGACAGATTTTACGGCGCAGAGCTGAAAGAGCTTATAAAAAATGTGGTGAGGAGACAAACGTGATCCGTATATTTTCAATCGTATGTTCCTGCGCGGGCAGGGACGGTGCTACAGCAAGGTTTTCGGATATGGCGGCAGGAATGATCACAGAACGCGCAGCCGAAACAGGTGAGACCGTTGAATATGAGTGTATCACGGCGGATACGGTTAACCTGAGCTTCTGCAGATCCTGCAACAACTGTTTTAATAAAGGCGGCTGTCCGCTCGACAATGTGGATGATATGGCGAAAATAAAGGAAAAGCTGATCTCAGCCGATGTGATATTTTTCTGTTCGCCTGTTTACATTGGAACGATGTCGGGGTTTGCGAAAAGCCTTATGGATCGGATCACCTATTATTCACATCGATTCGAATTTGCGGGAAAGACCGCGGTGGTGCTTGTTACAACCTCGAATAATCATGGGAATGCGACCGTAAATGACATAAAAAAAATGCTTCAATTCATGGGAGCGTCCGTTGCCTACGCCGGCTGTGCATACAGGAATGGGGGAGAACCGAATATTTATCTGCCGGATCAGATGGCACCTGAGCTATATAGGCTGGCTGAAAGCGTATTGGAAAGCCTGAACTCGCCGGAGAAATATATTGAAAAATGGCAGGAGCAGTCCTTTATGTACCGGAATAAAATGAACAAAGTGGCGAAAAAGTTTTCGGAGATCGTGGGAATACAGTTGACTGATGAGATGAGAGTCTGCATTGAGAGAGGACACGGCAATTACAAAACGCTCACGGATTATGTTTTGTCAATGAAGAGTGGAGAGAAGGAATGATCGCTTCTGACGGGCAGTGGCTTGAGATTTTTGAAAGAGCAGGCTGTACGGACAGGATCCTTAAAAGTGCAGGAAATTTTCGGAGCCCCTTTTTTCAGGTGTCATGGAAGTAAAGGATCAGATCGATGAAGATCCCGGTCTGATCTTTTTGCGTTTTCCCGTATTGGAAGAAAAAGAGAAGATCGTAACGGAGAACTTCATTGCTGCGCAGATTGAATTGCTGGACAGATATGCCGCAGACCGGGATAAGATCTCGGAAAGGATCTTTGACGGAAAAAAGCCGGAAGGATCTGCGCCGCTTTGGCATATATCATATAAGAACGAAACGGACAAGGAACAGTATGAGTGACATTTTCAGAAAAACAGCATTAGAAAAAATATCCTCTCCGGATCAGCTGGATGAGGTCATTGTCATTACGCCGCCGAGCTTCTGGCTTGCCATGATCGGGATGGGAGCGATCCTTCTGACTGCCCTTATCTGGTCAATCTTCGGCAGGATCCCGGTCAATGTCAGTGCAAACGGGCTTTATATGACGGATGACGGCATCCATGTGGTCTATTCGGAATATGGAGGAACCGTCGAGGAGGTACTCGTAAAGGACGGGGAGACCATAAAGAAGGGCGACCTGATCGCAAGATTTTCAAGCACAGAGCTGCTGGAAAATAAAGCCTTGCTTGAAAAACGGCGGGAAGAGGTGGAGAATGTCACGATCGATTCGACCGGCGATATTGCGAACGCCGATAACAAGAGTCTGCTCGATATCAAGTCCCAGCTTCTGACGCTTAAATCCACTTTAAACGCCAATGAGGAGATGCTCGCGTCGCGACAGAAGCAGCTTGCGGATCTCCAGACCAAGGCGAACGCGGCCCAGAACAGGATGCAGCAGGCCAGGAGCATGTACTATGGGTACATGACAACGGATTCCACAACCCTTGAGTCCATCAATTTCCAGCAGGCTCAGAATGATCTCAGCACTACCAAAAACTATTACGAGAGCGCAAAGAGCCAGCTGGCAAACTTCAACGCCCAGAACGGCGCGACAATCGATTATCTTAAGGACAGGATCCAAAGGCTCGAGGAACAGAGGGATGCCCTCGATAAAAATGATCCGTCCTACCAGGCGGCCTACGACCAGTACCAGGAGCAGATCTACGAGGCGCAGAGTCAAAAGGATTCCCTGAGCAGCCAGAGGGGACAGTACGAGCAGAACTATTACCAGTGGGAAACGAAGCTGAATGAGGCGCAGGATGCCTATTATAATAACGCTTTCACCTATATAAGCAAGGAAAGCGTGGAGCTTCACAAGAGGACCTTCGACGCCCAGCTGACGGATGACTATAACCTGGCTCTGAATGATTACAACACCATCCTTTCCCAGCTGAGGAGCGTAGAGGATTCCGTGTCCCAGCTTACGGTGCAGACCTCGTCCGAGGAAGCGAGCGTCGTGAGTAAATACGCCGCGATGGAGGCGCAGTTCGATGCTGGAAAGGCTGCGATCTTAAGCGGCCTTGACAAGGAGGAGCGGTCGCTTGACGAGCAGTTAAAAAAGACGGAGCTTCATTCCGCTTCGGACGGGTATATCGTTGGCCTCAACATTGCTGAAGGAAACGTCATAAGCCAGGGAACGGCGATCTGCCGTATCGTGGAGGAGACTCTGCTGACTCCGGCAGAGGGAAAAGAGACGATAAGGGTCTTTATCGGCGATGCGCCTGAAACGGAGAAGAAGGAAGCAACGGCAGAAGGCGGAAACAACGCCCTTAACAATATGGCCGCGATCCTCTATGTCCCGGTGGACAACGGGAAGAAGATAAAGACCGGGATGGAGGTCAAGGTCTACCCGTCAACCGTCAACCGGCAGGAATATGGCCATATCAATGCATTTGTCACCCATGTGGATGAATATGTGACAAGTATGCAGGAAATGAAAAACAAGCTGGGGGACGATTCGCTGGTTCAGAGCTTTTCGTCGGGCGGCCCCGTGGTGCAGGTCATGTGCTTTTTAAAGCTTGATCCGTCCACAAAGAGCGGATACGACTGGTCGAGCAGGAAGGGCGCGTCCGTGGAGCTGTCTCCGGGCACACCGGTTTCTGCTGATATCGTTACGGAGAGTAAGGCGCCGATCACCATGCTGATCCCGTTCCTTAAGGAGAAGCTGACGGTAAAGGTGCAGGAGGAGGATAAATCCTGATGGAAGCACGAAACGCTTACGACAGAAAACCTGGCGGCTATGTCAAGACCCCGACGGTTTTCCAGATGGAGAACACCGAATGCGGGGCGGCGAGTCTTACAATGGTGCTTGCGTACTTCGGGAAGTTCATGCCGCTTGAGCAGGTCAGGATAGAAACGGGGGTGTCCCGTGACGGGTGCAATGCGAAGAACATTATGAAGGCGGCCAGAAATCTGGGGCTTGAGGCTCATGGGTTTCGAAAGAGTGTCGAGGGTCTCCTTAAGCTCCCCGTTCCCTGCATCATTCACTGGAACTTCAACCATTTTGTGGTCTTTGAGGGCGTGAAGGGGAATGATTATTATATTAACGACCCCGCAAAGGGGCGCAGGAAGCTCACCTTAGAGGATATGGACGGCTGCTTTACCGGTGTGGCGATGGCATTCGGCGTGACAGACGCCTTCAAGAAGTCTCCTAAGGAGGACAGATTGATGGGCCTCATAAAGGAGCGCCTGAAGGGAGAAGGACCGGCTCTCCTGTCGCTGGTTGTGACGGGGCTTTTCCTTGTCGTTCCGGGAATGCTTACACCTGTATATTCACAGGTATTTATCGACGATATACTGATAGGGGGAAACAAGGACTGGG
>JAFTEC010000031.1 GCA_017453865.1 Lachnospiraceae bacterium | reverse complement strand
GATCCCAAGCAGGAAAAAGGGGCTGTAGGATACAAAGGTCTCCATCAGCTCTCCCATCTGTTCCTCACCCGAAAAGGCTGCCATGGGGATCAGTATCCCGATAAGGCCGATCACGGCGCCGCAGAACATCTCCCGGATCACCACCGGTATCCGTCCCGCGATCCCGCCGGTCAGCTTTTCACAAAGCTCAAACAGTACATATAAAATAAGCCCCGCCGGGATGTACAATAATAACATCAGATAATCCCAGGTTTCCGAAGGTGTCCGGGAAAAGCTGGGAAAGCCCTCCATAGCCGCCCCGAATAAGGTATTCAGAGCCTGGGCCGTAAGAAGGGCAGCAGCCGTGGAAATGCCATATAGCAGAAGCTTATTGCCTCCCGACATGGATATGGATTCCCTGTCGTCCTCCCCCGACTCAACGGCCAGTATGCCGAATAAGGGAGAATGGAAGATCTGGCTCAGGGTTACCGCCTCTCCCACCCTTGAGAAGAGCTCTATATCACGCTTTGCCATAGTAACGTTATCCCCCACCCAGTAGCAGAGCGCGGCAATGATCCCTGTAAGCCCCGCTTCCGGGCCTACGCTTGCGCCGCATATGAGCGGCAGGAAGGCGCACATAATAAGCGCCGGCATCGGACGATAGTCATAGTACTTATCCTTTTGTATCCTGCCCATTACCGTCTTAAGCTCTTCGGGATAATCGCCGAAACGTTTATGAAGGATCCCCGTAAGAAGCCCTCCCAGTGTACAAAATATGACCGGCAGGAAGGACAAGCCGGTTTTTTCCGGAAGCGCCTCCCATAAAAAACCGGTGCAGACAGCTACCGCCTTTAAAAAGCACCATATAACAAGCCCCGCGAAGGCACCAAGAAGCGCGGTAAAGACTATCAGTTTAAAGGTATTTATATCAGCTTTCTTCATTCCTGTTACCCTGATCCCTTTACAGTGCCCGGTCTTTTCCGGCATCAAGCACCCTCTTTGCATAGGAGCAGACAGGTATTATATTCGCTCCTTCCCGCTCCGCCGCTTCAGCAAGCTTATATACCAGCCTCTTTGCAATGCCCTTCCCTTCGAATTCGGGAGAGACCTCTGTGTGATAGATCGTCCATCCTTCTTCCGACCTCTTAAAATCACACTCTCCCACCTGTTGTTTAAACCCGTCCTCCGAAGGCGTAAAAGCCACGCTGCGGCAGTTGTCCATATCCAGCTCTATGCTTACATTGTGGGTATAGACACAGGTAAGCGCCCCCGTAGGACATTTGCTTATTGTCTCCCATATTTCCGCCGTCGGCGCCTTTGTAAGGTCGATCCAGGGTCTTCTTCCAAACTCAAAGGTCCGCGGGCTGCCCGTCACGCACATTTTCCGGTGCCTGCATTTATCCGAGTCCCAGAAAACCGCTATGTCTCCGTATTCATATAATCTGTGCACAGCTGAATCCCTCCTTTTTCATGCTATCATAAAAGAATTTATAAATCCGCTTCCCGTATTATGATCGTTACTGCTGACCTTCCTGATCCCCCTGATGAATAACGAGCTGATTGAAGGGGATCTCAATGCCGTTTCGGTCAAACAAAAGCTTTATCTGCCGCCTGAACTCGCGCTCGGCGGAAAAGCGCTTCATCGGATCCGTATAAAGGCCGATCCTTAAATCCACGCTGCTTTCTCCCAGAGATACAACACCTTCATACACAGGGGGGCGTGCGATCCCGTCAACGGCATCCGTGATTGAGGACATTTCCTCATTAAGGATACGCTCCACCCTGGGAATATCCTCACTGTAGGAGATCGACACCACTATGGGCATACGTACCGCTTCCCTGTCCGTGCGGATCATATCCCGGAGAGAGGAATTATTGAATATTTTGGTCTCCGTATACAGCTTTACCTGCGTTGTCCTTATCCCGATCGTCTGTACCATTCCCTCAAAACCGTCAAGTATGATAAAATCCCCTACTCTGACGGTTCCCTCGAAGATAATGAAGAAACCGG
>JAFTEC010000030.1 GCA_017453865.1 Lachnospiraceae bacterium | reverse complement strand
GCCATCAGCTATATATCCCCTTTTTTCCAACAAACCATTATACTTCTCTGCTACCTAAAAGTAAAGAAATGGTAACTATTCGGAACAGTCACTTGCGGAACCGCAAGTGACGTATGAAAACCACGGCATTTTGGCATTCGGTTCATCGTGCGAAGCACGATTTAATTGACCGAATGCGCAATATCTGTTCAGAAGCCAGAGGGTTCTGAACAGATACAAGAAATGGTAACATCAGCGGACCGACACCGCGTTAAGGATCTTAAGGCTTTGAAACTCCTTACGGACATTGTTTCTGACGTAATATGCCGCTAAGGAGCTAAGCTCTGACAGGATCTCTTCATTGACATTGAAGGTAAATACCCGTGAGGAGGGGCTTTTAAGGATGTGCTCCAGGGCATGTCTCGTGCCGGGAAGCAGCTCACCGTAGCTATCCGGAGGCGGCAGCTCTCCTTCAACCGAGATCATCTTTATCTCAAAAACCGCACGGACAAGTTCATTATGGAAATCAGGGTGTAAAAGTGCAAGAAGAGATGAATAGATCAGGGAAAGAAGAGGCAGATCCTCCACATTTTCCCTGGAGTAATAGTCGGCAAATTCCAGAAAATAGCTGCCGAGATAAAAGGCATCGAGATCTGAACGGATCTCCTCAAAATAATTATCGATCTCCGTTTCCCTGAGGTTATAGGCACTCTTCCCCTCGGTGACCAAAAAAGTCCCGAAAGCAAAGGGCTCGGTTGACGCCATAAGCCGGTTTCCGGGACGCTTTACGGATCTTGCAAAGACCGTGATCTTCCCGCGTTCCGCCGTAAGGACCGTTAAGCGTCTGTCAAACTCCGAATGGTCGGCGCATTTTAATACTACACCGTGAAGCTTCAGGACCTCCATCAGTCCTGATCCCTGAAGCCGAAGGCACGGATCCCCTTTTCGTCGCTTCTCCAGTCCTTTTTAACCTTGACCCAGAGACGGAGCATCACCTTTTTTTCGAGAAGCTTTTCCGCTTCCTTCCTTGCCTCCGTTCCGATCTTTTTAAGCATCTGCCCTTCTTTTCCGATTATCATGCCCTTATGGCTCTTTTTCTCGCAGAATATAGTGGCATCTATGACCCAGCGGTCTCTTTTTTCCTTCATGCTCTCTATCTCCACGGCCGTGCCATGAGGCACCTCCTCTGAAAGGTTCCTTAAAAGCTGTTCCCTGATAAGCTCGGACACGATGCTCCGTTCACTCTCATCCGTAACGGTATCCTCGTCAAAAAAGGGCTCACCGTAGGGCAGATATGAAAAGACAGCACTTAAAAGCTCATCCTTTCCGATGCTGTGCTTTGCGGAAATGGGGATCATCTTCTCAAAGGAATAAAGACCCGAATAGGCTCTGATAACATCGGGTATTTCGCTGTTCTTTACCATATCCGTTTTGTTTATGAGAAGGATCACGGGAATATTTATATCCGTTAACAGCTTTGAAATTGCTTTTTCACCCTCGCCGATAAAGGGTGATGGCTCCACCAGCCAGAGTATCACGTCAACGTCCCGAAGCGTATTTACGGCGGCCCGGTCCATATATTCTCCGAGCTTATTCTTCGCCTTATGTATGCCCGGGGTATCGAGAAAGACTATCTGCCCCCTGTCCTCCGTATAGACCGTCATCATGCGCTTTCTCGTGGTCTGCGGCTTTCTCGAGGTTATGGCGAGCTTCATTCCGATAATATGGTTCATAAGTGTGGACTTCCCCACATTCGGCCGCCCGATTATTGTGACGTATCCCGCTCTTTTTACGCTTTCCATTAATTAAGAGTCCTTGTCTCGCTGAAGAGCTCCTTATTTCCGTTTATCTTTTCCTCGGACCCTAAGACGCAGACATAGCCCGAATTCCTTATGCATTCCATATAGGGCTTTAGCGCTCTTATATCTTCCTTAGTGCAGCTAAGCACCTCATCCCTTTCCTTCTGTATATCCTCTTCCGTCACACCCGTAATGAAAGCGGCTCTGCTTCTCTGGCCCTTAGCCCTGGGGGTAAGTGGATGGTCGATGGAAGAAACGGCGCCGATAATATACTTCGTCATATCCCTGTCGGAAGCATCAAAGCTTTCGACGTAGCCGGAAGCCGCATCAAAAATATCAAGTGTTTCTTTTAAATTGGGATCCCTGTAGGAAACAAAGTAGCTGTCGCCGAACCTTGAAAAGCTGCTCATACAGCCGTAGGCACCGCCCTTTACCCGGACATTCATCCAGAGATAATCATAGCCCATTATCACCTTAAGGACCTTTAACGCCCCCGTAAACTGAAGTCCCTTATCCTTAAAGTTTCCGGCCTCTGCGACATACTGAACCTGTGAAGCGGTGCGTATGCCCTCCGAAAGCTTCCTGTCCTTAAAGCTGTCGGGAGCTTTTTCATGGCTCACTTCACTTAAGCTTTCCTTAAGCTTCTCTCCCATTTCGATTATCCCGTCAAGGCTCTCACGGTCACCGGTAAGGTCAAATGAGAGATTTTCACGGGTTAATATGAGCTCCTTTACCCTGTCAAGCTTTTCGGTAAGAGCGTGGAAGTTTTTGTCAAAGTCCTTAAGAAGCTCCGTCAGTATATCATAGAGCTTAACCCCGATCGTTGCCTCCTGATAGGCGGCTCCCCTTGAAAAGCCTGCGGATGCCCTTATCGCTCCGGTCGCGTGACCCGATGAAACGAGCTTATCCGAGAGCCTGCTCTTCAGCATAAGAAGGACCTCCTGCACGCGCTTCTTATCCCTAAAGTCACTGCTTAAAAGGATCTCAGGTATTATCTTAAAAGCAAAATCCGTCCTGTCCTTAAGATACCTCCCCTGTATCTCGAGAAAAGCAGAGATACTCTGCCTGTCCGTTTTATTCTGTGAATTTGAGATATTGTAGGCTATGCCGCCGCTATTTAAATTGATCTCATTATTAAGATCCAGATAGCTGTAATTATCCGTATTAAGCTGTCCTATAAGCGCAGTATAGATCGCCGCATAGGAAACAAGGTCCGACGGAACCTTATCGAGATTAAAGCAGATATTCAGGTATTCGATCCCGTTTGTGTAATAATCGTGGAAAAGATATTCCGTCCCGTTCTTAAGGATAAGCTCATTTTTGAAGGGCTCCGCCTTCTTCTCTATATCAGAGATCTTAAGGACAGGGATCGTAAGAAGCTCCTCCTCCGTGCTGGGCTCGTCCTGATAGGCTTTAAGAGCCTTTGTATCCTCTATAAGCTTAAGCTTTTCATCCTCAGACAGGCTTTCCTTATAGGCCTTGAGCTTTTCGGCGGCAGCCGCTTCCTTCTTTGCGGTGAGCCCCTTTTCGGGCTTTAAGACCACAACCGAGGAAAAGCTGTTATCAAGGAGGTACTTCCTTATCAGTTCCTCGAAATAGCCGCCTTCCGCCTTTTTCCTGAGCTTTTCAAAGACCTCGTTCGATTCGATATGGATAAAGGGCTTGTCCTCATCATAAAGCCAGCTGTCAAGGCTCTGAAGCCCGTACATAAGCCCCTTCGGGTAAGAGCCGAAATCAGCCTCCCGGTATCTGAATTCAAAGACATTGATCGCTGCAAGAAGGGCTTTTTTGTCAAGGCCCTTCTCCGCCTCCTGCTCAAGAACCTCCCTTACGGTACTAAGGAAGAGCTCCTTTTTCCCAATATCGGATTTTTTCACGGTCACGCTGAAATAAGGCTGGAGAACGCCGTTATCATAGCTTCCGTCCACATCCTCACCTATGCCCTTATCGAGAAGTGTCTGGGTCAAAGGCGCTCCGGGAACGTCAAGCAGCGCATATTCAAGGATCTGGAAGGCTATATAGCTTTCGGGATCCAGATTATCACCGGTCACAAAGTTTACGGAGAGATAGGTATTGCCCTCTTCCTCCTCATCCTCTGTTATTGAATAGCTTTTTTCTACATAATTCTGTCTGTCAAAGGGCTTCTGCTTTGATAATTCACTGTCTATATGCTCGATACAAAAGTCCGACAGATACTCCTTATCGAGGAAATCCAGTGTATCCGCCATATCCAGATCCCCGTAGAGATAGATATAGGAATTTGAGGGATGGTAATACTTCCTGTGAAGCTCCTTAAAGCGTTCATAGGAGAGCTCCGGTATGAATTCCGGATCACCGCCGGAATCATAAGCATAACGGGTGTCAGGGAAAAGCGACCTCAGAACCTCCCTTGACAGCACATCATCCGGTGATGAATAGGCGCCCTTCATTTCGTTATAGACTACGCCGTTATATCTTATTTCCCCGTCAGGCGTATCCATCTCATAGTGCCAGCCCTCCTGCTTAAAGATCTCCTCCCTCTTATAGATATTGGGGTGCAGCACCGCATCCATATATACGTCAATAAGGTTACGGAAATCCTTATTATTGGTGCTTGCCACGGGATAGACCGTCTTTTCGGGATAGGTCATGGCATTAAGGAAGGTATTTAAGGAGCCCTTTGCAAGCTCGATAAAGGGATCCTTTACAGGAAACTTATCCGAGCCGCAGAGAACAGAGTGCTCAAGGATATGGGGTGCTCCGGTGCTGTCCATTGGCGGGGTCCGGAAGCCTATGTAAAAGACCTTATTTTTGTCGTCATTTTCAAGAAGCATAAATCTCGCGCCGCTCTTTCTGTGCCGGAGCCTTATGCCCTTTGAATGAAGGTCCGCGATGTCCCTTTCCTCCAGAAGCTCGTAGCTTTCCTTTATTCTGTCGTAGTTCATCTATTCGTTTATTCCTTTCAGTAACAGCTGTTTTATTAAGTCTTAATATCAGGACATCAGGTATCTGATCATGCTGTCATAGATCTCGATAGCTGTGTTGTAGCCATGCTGGTAGAAGCGGTCAAGGGAATCCGTATTATACTCGGTCCTTGAAACCACCTTTTCCGTAGGACGGATCACAAATAAACGGCCCTCCCTTTCCAGCCGCTCCAGTATATCAAGCTGCCTGTTATAGACCTTCGGACGCAGGATACAGGAGCGTAAAAGCCGGTGCTCATCAGGGTAAGCTAAGCGCAGTATCTCACTGCTATTTGACTTCAGGTTCTTTCTGTAGCCCGCACAGCGGGTAAGTATGACCACACTCTTTTTATAGCCGAGCCTTATGCTGCGGCCGTAGGGTATGGAATCGGAAAGTCCTCCGTCCATATATCTTTTCCCGTCAATATTCACTATCGGTGCCGCAAGAGGCAGGGTTGAAGAAGCCCTGCATATTTCGAGAATACGGTCGTTATCTTTATAATCGCTCAAATATTCCGCCTTCCCCGTATCAATATTTGTAGCCACCATCTCGCAGATAATTCCGCTGTTTTTGAAGGTGTCGAAATCAAAGGGGAAGTCCCTGTACGGAAAATCCCTGAAGGGCTTATCCATATCATAAAGGTATCCGGTCTTAAAGAGATTAAAAAAAGAAAAAGAGCGGAGGCTCCTGTCTCTTACGATAAAGGTATCTCTGGAGCGGCCGATCTGTCCGGATACATAGTCAAGGGCATTGCAGGCTCCTGCCGAAACCCCAACCACATAAGGGAAATACAGGCCCCTTTCCATAAAATAATCGAGTACGCCTGCGGTAAAAACCCCCCTTGAGCCTCCGCCCTCCAGTACAAGAGCTGCCTTTTCGGTAATATTCCGGTTTTTTAGCTTTTCTTCTGCCATATTATTTATGTGTGTGTCTCCCGATATGTTCGTTACAGTATTCGTAATTTCCGTTGCACTTTGAGCAGAAGCGGAATTCGAGCTCCGGGTTCGTAAGCTCGGTCCTTCCGCAGACAGCGCATCTATGCTTTGCGATCCGGTTCTTACTGCCGTTCATCGTATGGAACCTTCCCCGCATATCGCTATTTACAGCCTTCTTAAAGGCATTCCGCCTGTGTATCTCGTGGGGAGAAAAACGGGCGATATTTTTCGTGCTGAGATAAAAGATCAGGAAATTAAGGAGGGACACAACGATCACGCCTTTCCCGTACCAGGGGCTCTGAAGGAACTGCCATAGTATCAGCACTCCGTCAAGTATAGCCAGATACTTGATCTTCAGCGGGATAAAAAAGTACAGCATTATCTGCATATCCGGGTAGCTTGCCGCAAAAGCAAAGAAAAGCGACATATTGACATAGTAGGTGGATACCCAGGTGGACAGACTGTAGCCGAAGCTCTCCGGCGGATAAGAAAAGAACCTTATCCCGATAAAATATATGATAAAGGAGCCGATAAGCGTAAATAAAAAGCCCATGAAAAGATAGACGTTATACCTGAAATCACCCCAGGTGACCTCAAGGGAACGCCCTATCTGGAAGTAGAAGAAAAGCATTATCACCGTAAAAACAGACAAGGTGGAGGGTGGCATCAGTATCCAGGTAAACACCCTCCAGATCTGTCCTCTCATTATGAGTCCGGGGTTTAAGCCTATAAGATAGGTAAGCCCCATAAAGCTCATAAGATAGCCGATGACATAGGTAAATATTACAAATACGGTAAGATTCGGAACCGCGTATCTCCCGAATTTCTTTTCAAGCTTGAATAACCAGTTGTTCACGTTAAAAACCGTTGGAGCCGAAGCGCCCCTTCATGATCTTTATCGCCTCATAGGCGATCGCGCTGTACTCGCTCTCCTTCTTAGTTTCGGGGTTGTTGAAAAGCCTCTTGCACCTGTCCTCAAAAAATGCGGCGGCTGCCTCGATATCGTCGTTCTTGTACTCCTTTCCGTCGGAGGTACGGAGAACTCCGGTCTTGTGGTCATAAATACCTTCGCCGGGCTTCATACCGTTAATGTATTCCTGACCTGTGATGGACTTAAATAGATCCTTGATCGTGTCTTCCCTGTTTACTGCCATTTTTTTCTCCTCTATCACGGCTTACAGGTCTTGCAGGCCTGATAGCCTTTATTTTCAAGCTGTGCCTTTGATTCCTTAACTGTCTTCACATTATCCCCCTTGGCATATCTGCAGGTGGATAGATGATACTTCTTTGTGGAGGTATTGATAACGTATGTTTCTATTGCGGAAGGATCGGCTCCGCCCTCCGCCGTGGTCTCAACAGCCGTCTTCTGAGCGTTGCCGGCGCCGAAAAATCCGGCTATCCTGTCCTTATATTTGAAGAGCCCCAGAATAACGGCTCCGGCTATCACAACCGCCGTAAACGCGATCCCAAGGGTCTTTCTGCCGGAGGAAATGGTCTTCGAATAGGAAAGCCCTGTTCCCGGTACCCCGACCGTTACCGACTTCCTGCCGCTGGTCCCCGCATTGAAGGAAGCACCCTTTTTCCCGACGGACAGGGACAGGCCGGACTTTGAGATATTTAGCTTTACCCCCGGAAAGATGGTTATTGACTTTCTGAACCTGAGTCCCATTTAGATCGCCTCTACATAGTCATCATTAAAAGTATTTTCATACGTATCGTTATTGTCCTCCGGCTTTTCCGGAAGATCCTTATCCTCGTTTTCAAGATTGCTCTTTGCGGTAGAGAGCATAAGCTTTATCCGGTTTAGCTGGTTTACCTCCGAAGCCCCGGGATCATAGTCAATCGCAACAATATTCGAAAGGGGATGGGCCTTTCTAATCGCCTTGATGACACCCTTACCGACAACATGGTTCGGAAGGCAGGCAAAGGGCTGTGTGCAAACGATATTATTAACGCCCTCGCTTATCAGCTCCAGCATTTCCCCGGTAAGGAACCACCCTTCTCCGGTCTGGTTTCCGATCGAAACTATGGATGAAGCCCTCTTTGCGGTGCGTTCTATCGGCTGCGGTGGGTCGAAATGCTTCGAACTCTTAAATGCCGAAACCGCGGCGCTCCTTAAGAATTCCATACCCATTATGCCAAGACGGGCGTTTCTCGCGGTCTTCTTTGAGCAGCCGAGCTTTTCTGCCTTGTATATCTGATTATAAAAGCAATAGAGAAGAAAGTCCATAAGATCCGGAACCACAGGCTCAGCCCCCTCTTTTTCAAGAAGATCGGTCAAATGGTTATTGGCGGAGGGATGGAATTTTACCAGGATCTCTCCCACCACTCCGACTCTCGGCTTCTTCTTTACCTCATTTACGGGAATCGTATCAAATTCCCGTATCATTCTCCTGCAGAGGCTCCGGAATTTAAAGAAGGACGGCTTCTTCTCGGATACAAAATCCCTGCAGATCTTGAGCCACTTCTTATGAAGCTCGTCCGTTGTCCCCTTAACCTCTTCATAGGGCCGCATCCTAAGAATGCAGCGAAGGAAGATGTCCCCGAAGGTGAGTCCGTAAAGGCCCTTTAATATAAGATCCCTTGTAAGCTTAAAGCCGGGATTCCCCTCAAGGCCGGAAAGATTCAGTGAGATCACCGGTATATGGCTTAAGTCCGCCTTTTCCAGAGCTCTCCTTATAAAGCCGATATAGTTGGTGGCACGGCATCCGCCGCCGGTCTGGCTCATAATAACAGCTGTTTTATCGAGATCGTATTTACCGCTGTTTAAGGCAAGCATGATCTGTCCTATTACCATAAGGGACGGGTAGCATGCGTCATTATTAACGTATTTCAGCCCCGCATCCACAGCCTCACGGCCGTCATTGTCAAGGACCACGAGATTGTAGCCGGCACTCCTGAAGGCAGGCTCCAGTATGTCAAAGTGTATGGGTGACATCTGGGGACAGAGTATCGTATAACCCGCCTTCTGCATGTCCTCCGTGTAAACCGTGCGCTCATAGGCTGACGGGCGGATCGTACGCTTTTCACCTTTCATTTCCCGTACCTTAAGCGCTGCGAGAAGGGAACGTATCCTTATCTTCGCGGCACCGAGGTTATTGACCTCATCTATCTTTAAGCAGGTGTAGATCTTATCCGAACCGTCCAGTATCTCATAAACCTGATCCGTGGTTACGGCGTCAAGGCCGCAGCCGAAGGAATTAAGCTGTATAAGGTCAAGGTCATCCCTTTTCTTGCATACCTCTGCGGCAGCGTAGAGCCTTGAGTGGTACATCCACTGGTCCATTACGCGGAGCTCTCCCTCGATATGCCCAAGGGCCGACACCGAATCCTCGGTAAGCACCGCCACATCATACTGGGTTATAAGCTCCGGTATCCCGTGGTTTATCTCGGGATCTATGTGGTAAGGCCTGCCCGCCAGCACTATTCCGTGGAGGTTATGCTCCTCCATATATCTAAGGGTCTCAATACCCCTGCGGGCAACATCCTTTCTCTCGTTCTCCTGCTCCTTCCAGGCCTTAAAAACCGCCCTGACTATCTCACCCGGGTCTATATCCGGAAATGCCTCTATAAGCCTCGGATAGATGGTATCCGGCGAGGTAAAGGAAATAAAGGGATTGATGAATTCTATATCCCCTCTCGCTATCTCCTCCACATTATTCTTTATATTCTCCGGATAGCTCGTGACTATGGGGCAGTTATAGTGGTTTCCCGCTTCAGGAAATTCCTCCCTTTCATAAAAGAGAGAGGGATAAAAAATACGTGTTATCTTATTTTTTATAAGCCAGGTGATATGCCCGTGCGCAAGCTTTGCGGGATAACACTCGGACTCCGAGGGTATCGACTCTATGCCGAGAGAGTAGATATCGTGGCTTGAAGCCGGAGACAGCACCACCCTGAATTTAAGCTCCGTAAGGAAGGTGAACCAGAAGGGGTAATTCTCATACATATTAAGGACCCTTGGTACACCGATAACACCCCTTTCTGCTTCGTCTGCGGGAAGAGGCGTATAGTCAAAGATACGCTTATATTTATATTCAAAGAGATTTGGGATGTCCTTATGGGCCTTCGCCTTGCCGATACCCTTTTCACAGCGGTTTCCGGTAATGAAGGTCCGTCCTCCGGTAAAGTGGTTCACCGTAAGGCGGCAGTGGTTATTGCAGCCCTGGCACTTTGCAGTGGAGGTGGTAAATTCCAGCTTTTTTATCTCGTCTATCGAGAGCATCGTGGAATCCCTGCCCTTTTGGTGCCGCTCCTTTGCGATAAGGGCAGCGCCGAAGGCTCCCATTATACCGGCGATATCGGGGCGCACTGCCTCGCATCCGGCGATCCGCTCCAAAGCCCGTAATACCGCATTATTGTAGAAGGTTCCGCCCTGGACCACTATCCTTTTCCCGAGCTCAGAGGCGTCGGACACCTTTATGACCTTAAAGAGCGCGTTCTTTATGACAGAATATGCGAGACCCGCGGAAATATCCGAGACCGGAGCTCCCTCCTTCTGGGCCTGTTTTACCCTGGAATTCATAAATACCGTGCATCTCGTACCCAGGTCTATGGGGCGCTTCGCAAAGATCGCTTCCTTAGCAAATTTTTCCACATCATAATCAAGGGAATTGGCGAAATTCTCTATAAAGGAGCCGCAGCCGCTGGAGCAGGCCTCATTTAAGAGCACCGAATCAACCGAACGGTTCTTTATCTTAATGCACTTCATGTCCTGCCCGCCGATATCCAGGATGCAGTCAACATCCTTATCAAAGAAGGACGCCGCATAATAGTGTGCAACGGTCTCGACCTCTCCTTCATCAAGCTTAAAGGCAGACTTCATAAGGGCTTCACCGTAGCCCGTCGAACAGGCACCTGCTATCCTCACATCCTTCGGCTTAAGCTCATATATCTCCTTAATCGAGCGAATGGCGGTCTTTAAGGGGGAGGCATTATTATTCGAATAGAATGAATAGAGGAGCTTCCCGTCCTCACTTATAAGTGCGGTCTTTGTGGTGGTGGAGCCCGCATCTATGCCGAGATAAGCGTCTCCCCTGTAGGAGGAAAGATCCCTTGTCTCCACATGAGCCTTTGCATGCCGCTTTTCAAAGGCCTTATACTCCTTTTCATCCTTGAAAAGAGGCTCCATCCTCGGGACCTCGGTCTCCAGCTTTATCTTCTGATTCAGCATGTCGATAAGGCTGCTTAAAAGCACCGTCTCGCCCTCATGGTTTAAGGCTGAGCCGATCGCAGCGAACAGATGGCTTCTCTCGGGATCAATTATATGCTCATCATCGAGCTTAAGGGTCCGGATAAAGGCTTTCTTTAATTCCGTAAGGAAATGTAAGGGTCCGCCAAGGAAGGCAACATGGCCTCTGATGGGCTTTCCGCAGGCAAGGCCGGAAATGGTCTGGTTTACGACGGCCTGGAAAATGGAAGCCGCCAGATCCTCCTTCTTAGCCCCGTCATTTATAAGGGGCTGGATATCGGTCTTTGCGAAAACCCCGCAGCGGGCGGCTATGGTGTATAAGGATTCGTAGTCTTTTGCAAGGTTATTTAGGCCCTCGGCGTCAGTCTGCAAAAGCGCAGCCATCTGGTCGATAAAAGCACCCGTTCCCCCGGCGCAGGCTCCGTTCATCCGCTCCTCCACGTTTCCGTCTTCAAAGTAGATGATCTTCGCGTCCTCGCCCCCGAGCTCAACCGCAACGTCAGTCTTCGGCTCGTATTTTTTCAGGGCGGTAGCCACCGCCACAACCTCCTGGGTAAAGGGCACCTTCATAACGGAGGCCAGTCCCAGACCTCCCGAACCCGTGATAACAGGGCTTATGTCACAGTCTCCCGTTTCCTTGAAGGCATCCTCCAGAAGTCCCTTCAGTGTCTCACGGATATCCGCAAAGTGACGCCTGTAATCGGAATAAATTAGCTTTTCATTTTCATCAAGTACCGCCGCCTTTACGGTCGTGGAACCTATATCTATACCAATCGAATAATTCATAAATCCTCTTATCTGTCATTCTGACCGCAGGAAAAATTTTTTACCGGCGGGAAGATCCTACACAGCTCTCAGGATGACAACAATGTACATTCAGAACGAAATAAATCAAATCGGATGCAATATAATATGATACTATCTTCTCTTAAATAAATCAACCTGCGGGCGATGACAGCAGCATCTCCGCAGTCCCCGAGATCAGGATATCACCGCTTCGCGCGGGGATAAAGAAGGAATCCCCCTTTGTAAAGCTTAAGGCTTCACCGGAAGCCTCGATCGAGCCCTGTCCGTCCGTTATAAGCAAATTGAAGAAGGTATTGCTATCAACTGTTATCTTAAGCTCAGGAGCTCCCTCCCCTACCGAAAGATGACGCACCCTGAAATAGCTGCAGTCCGCAACCATATCACCCTCTCCCCTTCTTTTTACGGGAGCGGACAGCTTTGTCACGTCAAGAGCCTTGTCAACATGGAGTATCCGCGGCTTTCCGTCGGCACCGAGTCTCCCGAAATCATAGACCCGGTAGGTCAGATTGGAATTCTGCTGGACCTCCGCAAGGACCGTCCCCCTTCCGATCGCATGCAGGGTTCCGGGTTCGATAAAAAAGGTGTCGCCCTTTTTCACCGGGATCTTATTCAGTACATCAACAAGGGTATTGTCTTCGATCCTTCTTTTGAATTCTTCCTTAGTGATCTTATTTTTGAAGCCGTAATAAATATATGCGTCGGGATCCGAGTCCAGCACATACCAGAACTCGGTCTTCCCTATCTGATTTTCGTGCTTTAATGCGTAATCATCTCCGGGATGCACCTGAATGGAGAGATCGCTCCTGGCATCTATCAGCTTCACAAGAATCGGAAAATCCTCCTTATCCGAGGCTCCTTCTCCCAGCAGCTCCCTGCCCTTCGATTCAATAAAGGCTTCCAGGGTCTGTCCTTCTCCCTCGCCCTCAGCTATATATGAGAGTCCGTCGGGATGGCAGGATAAGACCCAGGCCTCCGCCGCGATCTCCTTATCCGTCTCCACACCGTACTCTGTCTTCAGCCTGACTCCGCCCCAGATATAATCCTTGACTGCGGGCCTGATCCTTAAAATACTCAAAACAATATACTCCTTAACCCAAGTCATAATAAAGTAATCTCGATTTTTTTTCAAGTTCAATAAGGAGCTGTAAACAAATTAACTGAGCAGGTTGCGCAGAATTCTTCTTCGAGATTGTAGGTCGGGATGAGGGCACATAGCGGGCTATGTAACCGAATCCCGACCTGCGAGATCGGAGAAGAAGGCAAGCAAGATGCTCAGATTAATTGTTTACAGATCCTAAGTCAAGGAAGTCCATTGGGACGGTTCTTCCTGACTTGTTAAACTCGCAAACGCTCCGCTTTTTGCTCGTTATAAAACAAGCTGCTGACGCAGCTCTCCGGGTACGGGGCTTATAACCCCGCACCCGAAATCAAGATATTCCCACCACCTAAAGGTGGTGGGAATATCTTGACTATTTTATATATAAAAAATAACACCCGTCAATCGAATAAGTGTTTGATTTTTTTGCTCTGTTGTGTTAAAATCGACACTAAAGAAGCTCCTCCGCCCTTTTTTACAGAATAAAATATTGGCGGGCAGGACGATAGATGAACGGATCGATCGGAGAATGATATGACAGACAGCAGACTAACGGATAAACAGCGTGAGATACTTGAATATATAAAGAAGTGTGTGCTTGATAAGGGATTTCCGCCCTCGGTAAGGGAGATCTGTGACGCGGTGCATCTAAGATCCACCTCCTCCGTACATTCCCAGCTTGCGACCCTTGAGAAAAAGGGAGTCATAAGGAGGGATCCCACCAAGCCGAGGACCATAGAGATACTTGACGATGACTTCAATCCGGCCCGCACGGAAATGACAAGTATCCCGATTATCGGGCAGATCGCAGCCGGCGCTCCGATCCTTGCTGAACAGAATATCGAGAGCTACTTCCCCCTCCCCACGGATGTACTGCCTAAGGGAATGGGTGCCTCCGAAGCCTTTGTTCTGAAGGTAAAGGGAGAAAGCATGGTCAATGCCGGCATCATGGACGGCGATATGATCTTCGTCAGGGTAACAAATTCCGCAAGAAACGGTGATATGGTCGTGGCGCTCATAGACGACTCTGCCACTGTAAAGACCTTCTACAAGGAAAAGGACCACATAAGACTGCAGCCTGAAAATGATGAAATGGATCCCATCATCGTCCCCGACTGTAAGATCCTCGGAACCGTCTTCGGCGTGCTGAGGCTCTACGATTAATATTTAATATTTCAAATCTCCATGATCCCGTCGGTTTCGTTGTATTTCTGGAGGATCTTCTTTATCTTCTCCGTAGGCGTGAGAACCTTGTCCATTGAGACGTCATGATTTGAAAAGTCGATTATGGATGCCAGGAACTTCCCCATGTCCGCGGTTTCGTACCACTCCCTTTTCAGGAGCTCCGGCAGCCTGTAGCTCAGATTGGTGGTTATGATCTTATCGAATAAGCCGTTTTTATAGGCTTCATCAAACATGCCGAGACCGTCTGTAAATATCCCGAAGGTACAGCAGATATATACCCTCTTCGCATTCATATTTCTCAGCTTCTTCGCGGTGTCCAGCATACTGCCCCCGGAGGAAATGATGTCGTCAACAATGATGACATCCTTATTTTCCACATTGTCACCCAGGAATTCATGGGCAACTATGGGATTCTTCCCGTCCACCACGTGGCTGTAATCCCTTCTCTTATAAAACATTCCGGTATCCGCGCCCATAACTCCCGCGAAATATACGGCTCTGTGGAGGGCGCCCTCGTCCGGACTGACGATCAGCAGATGCTCCTTATCGATCTTCATATCTCCCACATGGGAAAGAAGAGCCTGCATAAACTGGTAAAAGGGAGTGAAATTATCGAAGCCGATAAGAGGAGCCGCATTCTGAATCGAAGGGTCGTGAGCATCAAAGGTGATAAGCCTGTAAACACCCATTGCCGACAACTCCTCCAGCATAAGGGCACAGTCCAGGGACTCCCGGGCATTGCGCTTATGCTGTCTGCTTTCATACATAAAAGGCATAACAACAGTTATTCTATGTGCCTTACCAGCAACCGCAGCGATAAGACGCTTTAGATCCTGATAGTGATCGTCCGGAGAATAAACGTTTTCGTGTCCGTACATCTCGTATGTCATGGAGCGGTTCAGGACATCACAGAGAATGTAGAGATCCTTCCCCCTGATGGATTCGTTCAAAACCCCCTTTCCCTCTCCGGAACCGAAGCGGGGGGTTTTGTGGTTTACAAGGAAGCTGTCCGTATTATAGCCCTCAAAGGCCGGACTGTCGTGATACGGCCGGTTATTGTCCTTTCTGAAGGAAACCAGGTAATCATTAACTTCATTCCCCAGTTCCTGTATATTCTCCATAACTATGAGCTTTAGGGGTGCCGCCGGCATCCTGTTTTCAAGAACACTGCTTATCAATTTCTTCCCTCTTTCACTTTTTGATCTTAACAATCAGGGAGTTAAACTCGCAAACGCTCCGCTTTTTGCTCGTTATAAAACAAGCTGCTGACGCAGCTCTCCGGGTACGGGGCTTATAACCCCGCACCCGAAATCAAGATATTCCCACCACCTAAAGGTGGTGGGTTATCTTGACTATT
>JAFTEC010000029.1 GCA_017453865.1 Lachnospiraceae bacterium | reverse complement strand
TAAAGTACGCCTTTTTTAGGTCGTATATCACAGAATTGTCGCTTCCATCTTTCTTTTTTGGATAGTATTTATTTTTCAATGTTCATTAGGGGCAAAGCCCGCTATTTATGGCCTAAATGCCCTTCAATTCCGAAAGTCTATACGGGATAAGGCTCAAAAAGGAAAAATGTTCGGTGCCCCGGATGACAGCTCTGAATGCCAGATCACGTGTACCCGTAAACCCCTCTTACGCTGACCTCTCCGGCGTAGACTTCCTTTACGGTACCATCGGGGATCCTGACCAGCAGGCTTCCTCTTTCGTTTATGCCCTGTGCTTCACCATCGAAGCTTCCAAGGGGGTCAAGTACCCTTACCTGCCGTCCGTTATTTACACAGACCGCATTATATTCATCCTGCATATCCCCGAGGCTTCCTGTTCTCCTGAATATGTCATAATAAGCTTCAAAGCAGTTAACGCACTCTGCGGTCAGCTCCGCTCTGGATACCCTCTCTCCGGTTTCAAGGAAAAGAGAGCTTGCCGTTCCGGCTATCTCCTCCGGAAAAACACTCTGATTGATGTTTATCCCGGTGCCAACCACGATATAATCGATCCTTCCGTCCTTTACAGCCATTTCCGTAAGAATACCGACGAGCTTTTTCCCATTAGCCACTATGTCATTCGGCCACTTTATAAGTGCTTCCAGTCCGGTTACTTTCCTGATAGCCTGCCTGCACGAAAGCGCCATGATAAGCGTTACGGCAGAGGCCGGATCAGGATCTATATCCGGTCTCAAAAGGCAGCTCATAGCGGTATTTAACCCGGCTTCACCCTTCCATACTCTTCCGCGTCTTCCCTTTCCGGCATTCTGCAGGTCGGCTACAAGGACCAGTCCCTCCTCTGCACCGTTTCCTGCCCGTATCGCGGCCTCGTCATTGGTGGATCCGATCTCCTTAAAGAATACAAGCTTTCCGTTCCTTCCGAGCCAGCCTGTTCTTAAAAATGAGTGTATGCTTTCCGCATTGAACGAAAGATCTACGGACATCCCTTCTATCCTTCATATCCCAGGGTCGCGGCCATTACTGCCTTTATGGTATGCATACGGTTTTCCGCCTCGTCAAAAAGTACCGTTCTGTATTTTGAAAAGACCTCATCGGTGACCTCCATATCCTGAAGGCCGAATTTTTCTCCCATTTCCCTGCCGATCTCGGTCTCGTGGTCATGGTAGGCAGGAAGACAGTGCATGAAGATCGCTGTATCCTTCGCAGCCTTCATCTTGTCCATGGTTACCTTATAGGGTGAAAGGTCTTTGATCCTCTCCTCCCAGACCTCCACCGGCTCACCCATTGAAACCCAGACATCTGTATATATCACATCCGCATCCTTCAAGGCAGCGGAAATATCCTCTGTATGTGTGATGCTTCCTCCGTTTTCCTCCGCATACTTCCTGCATTTATCCGTGAGCTCCTTATTGGGAAAGTACTTTGACGGTGCACAGGCCACGAAGTGAAGTCCCAGCTTCGAACAACCTATCATAAGGGAATTTCCCATATTAAAACGGGCATCTCCCATATAAACAAGCTTCTTTCCCTTTTCATCCTTCAGATGCTCTCTGATGGTCAGCATATCTGCGAGGATCTGCGTCGGATGGTACTCATCCGTAAGGCCGTTCCAGGTTGGAACACCTGAATACTCCGCTATCTTTTCCACTCTCTTCTGCCCGAAGCCTCTGTATTCTATCCCGTCAAACATCCTTCCGAGAACAGAGGCAGTATCCTCCACACTCTCCTTTTTCCCGAGCTGGGATCCGGAATTATCGAGGTAGGTACTCTGCATACCGAGGTCATGGGCTGCCACCTCAAAAGCACATCTTGTCCTGGTACTGGTCTTTTCGAAAATAAGGGCGATGTTCTTTCCCCTTAATCCGTCATGCACCTTCCCCTCTTTTTTCAAGCCCTTGAATTTTGCGGCGAGATCCAGAAAATGCCTTATCTCATCCGGCGTAAAATCCATAAGCGTTAAAAAATTCCTGCCCTTCAGTTCTGACATATAAACCTCTTTTCCGGATCACGATCTGTTCCTGTAATCATACATGATAAGTGCTGCCGCAACGGCCGCGTTAAGGGATTCAGTCTGTCCCTCCATGGGGATCCTTAAGCCCTTATCCGCGAGAGCCAGCACCTCCCGGCTAAGTCCCCTGCCCTCATTTCCGATAAGGACAGCGCTTTTTTCTGCATAGTCGGTCTCATGAAAATAGCTCTGCCCCGCCGGATCTGCCGCATAAACGTACACACCCTTTTTCTTAAGCTCCCTCACAGTTTCAAAAAGATCCTCTGTGCATAAGAAGGGCATCCGGTAGATCGAGCCCATGGTAGCTCTCACCACCTTTGGTGAATATATATCCGCCGTGTCGTGATCCATTATCACGGCCTTCACTCCGGCAGCTTCTCCGGTTCTGATCATGGTTCCCAGATTTCCGGGATCCTGTATGCCCTCCAACAGAAGAAATAGTCCGCGTTCCCCAGACACTGCTTCTTCAATGTCATGCTCGGGATTCCTTACCACAGCCAATATACCCTGGGGAGTCTTCGTATCTGACAGCCTCTTAAAAACCTCATCCGAAACCAGCTCGCCGGAAATGCCGGGATTACTCTCATGAAATGATTGACTTATGTAAACTTCTTTGAGGAGGCTTTCCGGTGTTTCATTAAACATGCGGATGCCCTCGATAACGAAAGCACCCGCTTTTTTCCTCGCCCGTGAGCGTTCCATAAGCTCCCGCACGTTTTTTAGTTTCGGATTTGAATATGAGCTTATCAATTTCAGCGTGCCAGAGCTCCTGCTATTTCCACATAGTATTCCTGGATCTCTTTCTTCATTGCCAGTGCCTCGTCTATGTCGAAATCCTTGAACTCTCCGTCCTTATGTCCTATCACCCTGTTGATGATACCCTGCTTCAGGAGATCAGCAGCCATCGCGCCCATAATGGATGCGTAGAACCTGTCCTTACAGGTGGGAGATCCGCCTCTCTGCATGTATCCCAGGATCGTAGCCCTGGTCTCCATACCCGTGGCCGCTTCGATACGTCTCGCCATCGAAACCGAGTGTCCGACTCCTTCGGCATTTACTATAAGGAAATGGGTCTTTCCAAGCTTCCTGGTCTCAACTATATGGTTTATTATCTTCTGTTCGTCAAAGTCGTATTTCTCCGGAAGGAGTATCTCCTCAGCACCGCTTGCAACCCCGCACCAGAGGGCTATGTAGCCCGCGTGCCTTCCCATGACCTCGATTATCGAGCACCTCTCATGGGAAGAGGAGGTATCCCTGACCTTATCTATGGCATCCATAGCGGTATTTATGGCAGTATCAAAGCCGATGGTGTAGTCCGTGCAGGCAATATCCAGATCTATGGTTCCGGGTATGCCGATCACTCCTATTCCCTCATGTGACAGTCCGAGAGCTCCCTTATAGGAACCGTCACCGCCGATGACTACGACTGCATCTATACCGTGCTCCCTTAATATCTTTGCACCCTTTGCCTTGCCCTCAGGTGTTGCGAATTCTTCGGATCTGGCGGTCTTTAAGATGGTTCCGCCCCTCTGTATGGTATCCGACACATCCTTCGCGCTGAGCTCCCTGATCTCTCCGTTAAGAAGACCCTGATAACCCTTATCTATTCCCATAACCTTAAGGCCGTTCTTTATTGCCTTTCTGGCAACGGCTCTGATGGCCGCATTCATTCCCGGTGCATCTCCGCCGCTGGTAAGTACCGCAATGGTCTGTATTGCTTTCTTTGCTTTAGCCATTTTTCTCCTCCTGCAAAATCCAGCTAATTATATTAAATGTACCGTTATTTTTCAAGTTTTTTGAGTGAATGATGGTCTTAAAAAGATCCTTCGTCGCTTCGCTCCTCTGCTTCCTTTGCTACACAAGCTTAATATTTTCGTCTCCGAACAGTGATTTCAGCGATGAGATCAGGATATCATCGGCTCTGACGTTTTGCGAAGGGGGATAAGCCTTCTGCTTTTTCTCCTTATCGAGATAGACCACCACCCTGTCACGTCCCTGTGAGGCTGAAAGAGCCTTTTCGAGCTCTGCGGTTTTTTCCTTATAGGAATCAAGATCCTTGAAGCGTATGTACAGGGTACCCCCGATCTTGTCAAAGGCAATGACTTCATCTATCATAAGCTGACCGTCCTTTTCATCATCGGCCTTGACCCTGCCCGTAAGGAACACCTTTGAATCCTCTGTAAGAAGGCTTCCGTACTCCGCGTATATCCTTGGCCAGGCTATACACTCAACAACTCCAAGCATATCCTCTAAGGTAAGGACCGCCATGGTATCACCCTTTTTTGTCTGCCTCCGTCTCACAGAGGAGATCATTCCTCCTATGGTGACCCTTTTCCCCTCTCTGATCCCTATGGCATTGGTCTCTGGATTCAGGAGAAAATCCGTGCTCGAAGCGTCCGCATGCTTTTTTATGAGCTTCGTGTATTCCGACAGAGGATGTCCCGTGAGATAGATCCCCAGGACCTCCTTTTCAAAGAGAAGCTTGGCTTCCTCGGGATATTCCTCCACATCGGGGAGAACGTCCCCACCTGACGGAGCCCCCTCCTCCTTATCCAGAATATCAAATATGGACATCTGTCCTGCTATGCTGTCTTTCTTTGCCCTTACGGCGTTGTCCAGCATGGACTCGTATACCTCCATATACTGACGCCGGTTTCCGTTAAAGGAGTCGAATACTCCGGCCTTGATAAAGGCTTCAACCGTCCGCTTATTGATCTCGTTCCCGGCCATTCGGTTTATAAAATCCGTAAAGGAGGTAAAATCCCCGTTACATTCCCTCTCGTTTTCCACAGCCTTTATGACAGGAACCCCCACGGACTTTATGGCGGAAAGCCCGTAACGGATCTCCGAATCCCCTGCGGGAGAAAAGCCGGAAACCGCGAGGTTAATATCCGGTGGAAGTATCTTTATGCCCATGCTCCTTGCGGACATCATATACCCGGCAAGCTTCACGATGTTGTCAAGCACGCTTGTCATAAGACTCGCCATAAATTCAACGGGATAATGGCATTTAAGATATGCTGTCTGCATGGTCACATATGCATAGCAGGCCGCATGGGATTTATTGAAGGCGTACTTGGCAAAATCATTCATACTCGCGTAGATTTCAAGAGCCGCTTCTTCCCTGATGCCGTTTGCCACACAGCCCGGTATCTTCTGCACCGTATCCCGAACCCTTGTTTCTCCGCCGTACACAAAGATATCCCGGTTCGCATCGATATCCTTCTGCTTTTTCTTACTCATGGCACGACGTATGATATCCGCGGCTCCCAGGGAATATCCCGCCAGATCCCTGAATATCTGCATAACCTGCTCCTGGTAGACTATGCAGCCGTAAGTAGGCTTAAGTATGGGCTCCGGCTCCGGGCAGAGATAGCTGACCTTATCCCGGTTCTTCTTTCCCTCTATATAACGTGGGATAAAGTCCATAGGTCCCGGTCTGTAAAGTGCTATACCGGCTATTATGTCCTCCAGCTTTTCCGGTGAAAGCTCTTTCATGAAGCGCTGCATCCCGGCGGATTCCAGCTGGAAAACGCCGTCCGTTTCTCCTGTGGAGATAAACTTAAGGGTTTCAGGATCATCATAATCAATCTTATCGATATCCAGACTTATCCCCTGTCTCTCATTAATGAACCTTACCGCATTCTGGATGACGGAAAGGGTACGAAGTCCCAGAAAGTCCATCTTCAGAAGCCCCAGCTCTTCAAGAGTGGTCATCACGAACTGGGTGGTTATCTCGCCGTTCTGGCCCCTGTACAGAGGCACATAATTATCCGCTTCCTCAGGAGTTATCAGTATGCCTGCGGCATGGATCGACGAATTTCTCGGAAGCCCCTCCAGCTTCATGCTCATGTCTATGACACGCTTTACATCCTCATCCGCCTCATAGAGCTTCCGTAGATCGTTATTCTCCTCCATGGCCCTTTTCAGGGTGATATTCAGTTCGTTGGGGATCATCTTTGAAAGATTGTCCCCGAAGGCGTAGGGAAGGTCCATCACGCGGGATACGTCCCTTATCACTCCCTTGGCGGCAAGGGTAATAAAGGTGACTATCTGTACACAGTTCTTCCTGCCGTACTTTTCGACCACATAGTCAATAACCTCCTGCCTCTTTTCAAAGGCAAAATCCACGTCTATATCAGGCATTGACACTCTTTCGGGATTTAGGAACCTCTCGAAAAGAAGATCATATTTAACGGGATCGATATCCGTTATCTTCAGTGCATAGGAAACCAGGCTCCCGGCAGCCGAACCGCGCCCGGGTCCGACTGAGATGCCATGCTCCTTTGCGAAATTAATATAGTCCCAGACTATCAGGAAGTAGTCCACGAATCCCATGGTCTGTATGACGGAAAGCTCATACTCCATCCTTTTATAAAGGCTTCCGTCATCATCGGGATAACGCTCCTTGAATCCCCTGTCACAAAGAAATTTAAGATATGCGTAGGAATCCGGAAATTCCTCCGGATATGCGAAATGCGGCAGCTTCGTCCTGTGAAACTCTATGTCCACCTGACATCTGTCGGCTATCCTCTGGGTGTTTTCCAAGGCCTCCGGGATATAGGAAAAGAGGGCCCGCATTTCCTCCTCGGATTTCACATAATACTGTCCGCCCTCGTATCTTAAGCGGTCGGTGTCACTAAGCTTCTTTCCGGTCTGCAGGCAGAGCAGTATGTCGTGGGGCTCCGCATCGGCGGCATTGGTATAATGACAGTCATTTGTGCAGACAAGCGGAATATCAAGCTTCTTTGACATGGATATCAGGGTCTGATCCACCAGCTGCTGCTCCCTGATCCCGTGATCCTGCAGCTCCAGAAAGAAATTGTCCCTGCCGAAGATATTCCGGTATTTCAGCGCGGCCTTTTCGGCTTCCCCGATAAGCCCCCTTATTATGTTCTTTGGGATCTCCCCCGCAAGACAGGCGGAAAGACAGATAAGTCCCTCGTGGTATCTTTCCAGAGTCTCCATATCCACTCTGGGCTTATAATAATGACCCTCGGTATGTCCCACGGATACTATCTTCATAAGATTATGGTAGCCGGTATTGTTTTCGGCAAGCAGCACCAGATGGTGGTACCTGTCCTCATTCATACCGGCTTCCTTATCAAATCTGGAGCCGGGGGAGACATAGATCTCGCACCCCAGCACCGGATTTATGTTTGCATCTCTGCAGGCATTATAAAATTCTATCACGCCGAACATGACCCCGTGGTCAGTGATGGCGGCTGCGTTCATCCCGAGTTCCTTTACCCTCGCCACATATTCTTTTATCTTATTGGAACCGTCCAGTAAGGAGTATTCCGTATGTGTATGTAAATGAACAAAACTCATATAAAAGATCCTTACTGTTGCTTCGCAACCCCTCGCCGGGGCGGCATCTCACATCTTTGATGTGAGATATGCGTTGCTGACGCTCAGGATGACATCAGCTTTCTTAAAGGTATTTCTTCAACGCATCAGCCTTGTCCACCTTCTCCCAGGGAAGATCCACATCGGTCCTTCCGAAGTGACCGTAGGCTGCGGTCTGCTTATAGATAGGACGGCGGAGATCCAGCATCTTTATGATGCCGGCGGGGCGAAGGTCGAAGTTCTCGCGGATTATCTTCGTAAGCTCCTCGTCGCTCACCTTTCCGGTGCCGAAGGTATCGGCCTGTACCGATGTGGGCTCCGCAACACCGATGGCATATGAAAGCTGTATCTCAACCTGGTCCGCAAGTCCCGCTGCCACAATGTTCTTTGCCACATACCTTGCGGCATAGGCTGCGGAACGGTCAACCTTCGTGCAGTCCTTTCCGGAGAAGGCACCGCCGCCGTGACGCGCGTACCCGCCGTAGGTGTCGACTATGATCTTCCTTCCCGTAAGGCCGGCGTCACCGTGAGGTCCGCCTATTACAAATCGGCCGGTAGGGTTAATGTAGATCTTAGTCCTGTCATCTATCATTCCCGAGGGAACAACGGGATCAAATACATACTTCTTGATGTCCTTATGTATCTGCTCCTGGGTAACATCATCATCATGCTGCGTGGAGATAACGACGGCTTCAAGCCTCGAGGGCTTACCGTTCTCATCGTATTCAACCGAAACCTGTGACTTTCCGTCGGGACGGAGATATTTTAAGGTTCCGTCCTTCCTTACCTTTGTAAGCTGAAGAGTGAGCTTATGGGCAAGGTCGATGGGGTAGGGCATATACTCGGGTGTCTCGTTTGAAGCATAGCCGAACATCATTCCCTGGTCTCCGGCTCCGATGGCACCGATCTCATCATCCGACATATTCTTTTCCAGGGCCTTTAGATCCGCCTTGGTCTCAAGGGCATTGTCCACACCCATGGCTATATCCGCAGACTGCTCGTCTATTGCCGTAAACACCGCGCAGGTATCCGCATCAAAGCCGTACTCGGACTTTGTGTAGCCGATCTCACGGACGGTATCGCGGACGGTCTTCTGAATGTCCACATAGGCCTTTGTGGTGATCTCACCGGTGACTACCACGAAGCCCGTGCAGGCCATGGTCTCACAGGCAACACGGCTCATTGGATCCTGTCTCATGCACTCGTCAAGGATCGCATCCGATATGGCGTCGCACACCTTGTCGGGATGTCCTTCGGTAACCGATTCTGAAGTAAATAACCTTTTTTCCATATTTTCACTCCTTTTCTTAAAAAATTGACATTAGCAGAAAAGAGTCCACCTTTGCAGAGTGGACTCGACTTTTCATCAAATCCTCTCATTGTTCGATATTACTCGCTCAAGGGTGGCACCTTCCCGTTACCGCGGGAGGTTGTCGTGACTTCACAGATCCTTTGCATCTCCATCACTCTTAATAAGAGAATATTATCATATTCATTTGTGAACTCTCGACTACTAATGTACTCTAAGAGTGCTTTTCTGTCAATCAGAAATTATCCTCATGAACCTCGAAGAATGACTGGGGATGTGCACATACGGGGCAGGCAGCGGGAGCCTTTGTTCCCACAACGATATGCCCGCAGTTGCGGCATTCCCAAACCTTTACCTCGCTCTTTTCGAATACCTGCTTTGCTTCCACATTCTGAAGGAGCTTCCTGTATCTTTCCTCATGCATCTTCTCGATGGCTGCTACGCCGCGGAACTTTGCCGCCAGTGCGGTAAAGCCCTCTTCCTCGGCTTCCTTTGCCATGCGCTCGTACATATCGGTCCACTCGAAGTTCTCTCCGTCTGCTGCCGCAGCCAGGTTCTCCTCAACCGTTCCCAGCATTCCGAGCTCCTTGAACCAGAGCTTTGCATGCTCCTTCTCATTATCGGCGGTCTTTAAGAACATTGCAGCGATCTGTTCATAGCCTGCCTTCTTTGCTACGGATGCAAAGTAGGTATACTTATTTCTTGCCTGTGATTCTCCCGCAAATGCTTCCTGAAGATTCTTCTCTGTCTTTGTTCCAGCGTAAGGGTTATTTGCCATATTTTGTGTCCTCCTTTTTGAAAATACCTTGTCTGCTAAGTATATCACTTTTACTTTGTTTTGTCCTTATTTATTACTTCTCCGAAGGACGGCGGATCATAGTCATATCCTATACCTACACTGCCCTCTTTTACGACCACCGTTGCCGCGTGGGAGGCAGCCGCTTTCAGGGCGTGTCTTATCCCCTCCTCCCGTAGGCGGCCCTCATTTCTGCCCGAAATATAATCGACCAGAAAGGCTCCGATAAAGGAATCCCCCGCACCCAGGGCATCTGTTGCATCAACCTTTTCCACCTTATGAACGTAATAGCTTTCACCGTCATATGCGATGATGGGATCACAGCCTCTTGTCCCAACCGCTATGCCGCAGCCAAGATCCGCGGCCTTCTTCAATACCCGTCTAATCTCAGCTTCATCGAGGTGGCTGCAGGAAAAAAAGCCGTACTTCACATGCGGCGCTATCATTTCGATATCCTCATCGGTAAATGCCGAATGGAAGTCATAGCATATCCCGATATCCTCATCCTCATGGAGCCGCTTAATGGTTTCCGGCGTAACATCCGCGACCCGTCCCATGGTGATAACGTCAAAGCTTTTAACATAGTCTGTCTCTTCCGGGGTGAACTTTACCGGATGGAGATCCGTCACCCCCTCCTTATTCCAGTCGAGGAAGATCCTGTCACCGTCCTCCTTCAGTATTACAATACTGTAACCGCTGGAGCCCTTTTCATTACGGCATTTTGAGGTATCCACCCGAAGCTCGTTCAAGGTCTCCTTAAGAAGCTCTCCTGCTAAGTAATTCCCGAATACCCCGAGAAATCCCGCCTCGGCATTTAGGAGCGCTGCATTGCATACCACGTTATATTCGTTTCCGCCGGGATACATCCTCTTCTTTTCGGGATAGATGTCCATGGTGGCAACCCCTGCTCCAAGGATCCTTACCTTCTTTTTCGGGGAGCCCTTTCCTTTCTTCCGGAATTCCACGGGTTCAAAGTCCTGCAGGGATGCAAGGTATCCCCGTTCCCTGAGCTTTTCCTGTATGATATCGAGAAGCGCCTCGGAATTTGCACTTACCGTGTGATAATGATAGCCGGCGGTAACATTTTTCAAAAGACTGGATTTGCCGCTCTTTATATCCGACAGAAAATGCTCTATATCCACCCTGCTCCCGATATTCAGATCCGCTCTCACGGTCCCGTATACCTTGTGGTAGACAAAGACGTCCTGCACCAGTCCCCCGAGATCCGTTATAAGCTTCAGCTCGTCAGCCACGGCTTCATCGCTGTGATTCACCTTGAAAACACGGACTGCGCTCTTCTTTTTCGAAAGAAGATACCCGTTATTCGTTGAGGAGATCTCATAGCGCTCCGCACGGAGAAGGGCTATGTCCTGCACTATGACCTGACGGCTCACATTGAAAAGAGACGCCAGCTTCTTTCCGGAAACAGGCTCTCTCGCACCCTCCAGATATTCGATTATCTTCTTCCTTCTGTCGTTTCCCTTCATTCGGTCAGACTCCAAGCAGTTCCCTTAAAGCAGTGATATAGGGCTTCTGCAGCTTTGCTTCCGACAGTACATCATCCTCTGAAAATACCTTTCCGGCGCTGCCCTCAGAAAGTATCCTGCCGTGCGACATTACGATAACTCTCTCAAAATTCTCCTCCACAAAATCCATGTCATGGAGTATGGCTATCACGAGCTTTCCCCGTGAGGAAAGGTGTCCTATCATCCCTCCGATAAGCTTCCGTCCCTCATAATCCTGGGCGATCGTGGGCTCGTCAAGAATTATCACGTCCGTATCCATGGCGACCACCGAGGCAATTGCAGTCATCTTCCTCTCATAGAGCTCCAGATCGTAGGGATTTATGTTTTCCCTGCCCTTAAGCCCCATAAGTTCCAGAGCCTTCAGTGCCTCCTCCCTTGCCTTTTCCGCTGTCATCCCGATATTTAAGGGTCCGAACATGGTCTCATCAAGTACGTTATATTTAAATATCTGGTCATCGGGATTCTGGAAAACATATCCCACCTTATCCGCAAGCATAGCCACGGTTTTCTTCGAAATGTCATCTTTTTTGAAATATATTCTGCCGCCGACAGGCTTCAAAAGCCCCTTTAAAAGCCTCACCAGCGTAGTCTTTCCCGCACCGTTCTGTCCTATTATGGCAGTTGGACGGTTGTCTAAGCTCAGGGAAAGCTTATCAAAGATCGGCGTTCCTTCCGTATAATGGAAATCCACATTCTCCATCCTGAAGAGCTCCTCAGTACCGGAGGATACATTTCTCACGCGGGAAATATGCTCCTCCGCTTCTCTCTCTGGCCTTATATTCTTTTCCAGAAAAAGCTTCCTCGTATCCTCGAGCTTCACAGGATATGTACCGTCCGGCAGGGAAAGTCCGTATTCCCTGCATATCCTTGTATAGGCCGGAGGCTGCACTCCGTATTTGGAAAGGTCATCCCTTGAAAAGATCCTTTCCGGAGTATCAAAATCGATCACGCGTCCTTCGCTCATAAGGATGATCCTGTCAGCGTAATGGGCGAGCTTCTCAAGCTTCTGCTCAATCATTATGATGGTGATGCCGGTTTCGGTCAGGTCATCCACAACCCTGAAAACCTCCTCGGTTCCCTGGGGATCAAGCTGGGACGTGGGCTCATCAAGGATTATTATGTCAGGCTCCATACAGAGGATACTTGCAATAGCGACTCTCTGCATCTGCCCGCCCGACAGCTCAAAGGGATTTCTGTCCCTGTACTGCCAGATATCAAGCCGCTTTAATACCTGTTCCACACGTGACAGGATGACATCCGGCTCTGTTCCGAGGTTCTGAAGTCCGTATGCCACTTCATTAAAAACCGTTTCCGCCGCTCCCGACAGCTGGTTAAAGGGATTCTGGAAGATAAGTCCCACAAACTCGCACATTTCCTCAACCGGAGTCTCTGCCACCACTCTCCCGTTCACCTCAACCCTGCCTCCGTAAGCACCGTTATAAAATCTTGGCACCAGACCGTTTATCGCCTGACCGAGGCTGCTCTTTCCTGCGCCGTTCCTTCCGGCTATCCCGATAAATTCCCCCTTCTCTATCTCAAGGGAAATATCGTTTAATGCAAGCTTCTCCGTATTGGGATATCTGTCCTTTAAGTGCTCTGCTTTTATGATAGGCATGACAGTATCCTCCATACAGAAACAGCAAGGATAAGGACCGCCAGAATAATGCTTATGACTATATCGGCGCAACTCTTTTTCCTGTCCGTGATATAGCTTCTCTTATTCCTTCTCCCGAAGCCCCGTACCTCCAGGGCTATAGCCCTTTCCCTGGTATTAATGAGGGCACTCATTACAACGGGAGAGATAAGGGGAAGAAAGGCCCGGATCCTGGTGAACAGGGAGCCTTCGGTTTCCATGCCTCTGCTTCTCTGGGCATCGACTATGGTATCCCTGGTCTTCATCATCTGGGGTACTATCTGGAAAACAGAATTGATGACATATCCGAATTTCGGTGAAAAACCGTTTTTCTCCATTTCCTCCACCAGATCCTGCGGTGCGGTGGTGAGTACGAACACCGCAAAGCTTAAGAGCATGTTTAAGATATTTAAGGCTATGCCCGCCGCATATATCACGCCCTCCCTGTAAAAGGTCAGTATCCGGATATTAAAAAGCGGATTCTCGTTCTTATGATAAAAAAGCCCCTGTATCAGAAAGATCACAATGATAAGGGTAAAGGAAAATGCCACAAGGGGCAGGGCCCGCCTGAAGACCCTCCCGGTCAGAAGGAGTATCAGGCTGAACAGTATGGTAAGGGGGAAGATGAGAAGCCTTCCCCCGATAAGCGGGATCAGTATCGCCGCAAAAACATACAGAAGCTTTGTATAGGGGTGCAGCTTATTTAAGAAGCTCCCCTTATCCACATAGAGACTTAATGCGCTCATTTAATCCAGTCTTTCTATCTCCGCATTCACATCATAAAGAGCCTTAAGCTTCGCCGGAAGACCCTTAAGGATCAGGAAGGCGATTATGACCGTCAGTATCTTGTCCGGCACATCAACCACAAGCTCGTCAAGGAAGGATCCGACGACTACCGGCATTCCGTTTGCCTGTGTTACGGCAAAGAGTGCATCGCCCCAGACATTACCCGTGGTGCCTCCCCAGAACATCACGTTTAAGGGAGTGGAAATGATCACCGCGGCAAGTCCTCCCGCAAGGGCACATACGAAGGATTTCGGAAATGTCTCCATAAAGCCCAGCCTCGCGGTGATACCTACCGCAATACCTATTCCAAGGCTTGTGAGAGCGTAAACAAGGGAGATATTATCTCCGGTGGTAAGACCGTAGATGATATTATTGACCGCTCCGCAGATACCACCGATCACGGGACCGCCGAGGGCGGCTCCGATGCAGGTGCCTATGCAGTCAAGCCACAGCGGGAGCTTCAGAAACTGCGCAAAAAGCTTCCCGAGATAATTGATACCTATACAGGCAGGTATCAGAACTATAGTAGCTGCATTGAGTTTTGTTTTGAAAATATTTGACATGATCTTTTCTCCTTTGTCTGTCTTTCCGGCTATCCGGCGTTTCGCTTTTCCAAAAGATATTCGTCACCTGTCATTATCCTGACCTGAAGAGGAACGAGACCTGAAAGAACGGTTTCGGTGGCCTTTTCGGTCACCTTATCCAGTCCCGAAACACAATCCTTTAGATAAATTACCTGTGCCCCCTCATCTATAGCGGCGAAGGCCGTTGACAGTACACAGCATTCTGCCACCACTCCGGACAGAAGAACCCTGTCCGCCTCACATACTGCCCTTTTTACCTCGGGAATCGAAAGAGAGGAATAAACCGATTTGGTGTAAAGGGGATGCTTCTTTAATTCCTCCTCCATAGCTTCCATCATTTCGTTTGCATAGGCATCATTATTGATGTCCGCGTTTTCCAGGTTGTAATCCCTCCAGGCACCCTCCGCTGAGTCATCCGAAAGAAATCTCGTAAAAATAACATTAAGGCCGTCCCCTCCGTTTCGGATAAGCTTCAGGATATTATCCGCGGCCCTTCCGGATCCCGGACAGCACCAGGCTCCTCCCTGCCCGTAAACATTCTGCATATCTATGACAAGCAGAAGATCTTTTTTCATTAAATTTACGCTCCTTTAAGGTGACAAGACAGATGTAAATGTATAACTGATTTTACAGCCTCAACACCCTTAAGTCAATCGGTTTTTCAAAATGGGAGATTTCTGATAGAATAAGGAAGACCCAAGTAACTATTCAGAACAGTCACTTGCGGAACCGCAAGTGACGTATTAAAACCTCGGCATTTTGGCCTTCAGAATTACATTCATTAAGAGAGGTGCAATAAATGAAATCATATCTTGAAATGACTAAAGAAGAGCTGTCCGTTGAGATAGAGAGCCTCCGGTCAGAATACAGGAAATATCAGGGAATGGAGCTGAAGCTGGATATGAGCAGGGGTAAGCCCTGTCTTGATCAGCTCGATCTCTCAATGGGTATGATGGATGCCCTGAATTCCCGTGCGGATCTCTCCTGCGCTGACGGCACCGACTGCCGGAATTACGGACTGCTGGAGGGTATTCAGGAAGCAAGGGAGCTTTTGGGGGATATGATGGAGAATAACCCGAAAAACATCCTGATCTACGGAAATTCTTCCCTCAATGTCATGTATGACCAGATCTCCCGTTCCTTTACCCACGGGGTTATGGGAAATACTCCCTGGTGTAAGCTTGACAAGGTAAAGTGGCTGTGTCCGGTTCCCGGCTATGACCGGCATTTCAGCATAACGGAATACTTCGGCATAGAGATGCTCCCCGTTCCCATGACGCCTGCAGGTCCCGATATGGGCATAGTGGAGAAGATGGTTGCGGAGGACAAGGCAATAAAGGGTATCTGGTGTGTTCCGAAATACTCAAATCCCCAGGGCTACTCCTACAGCGACGAAACGGTAAGGCGCTTCGCGAGACTTAAACCCGCTGCCAAGGACTTCCGTATATACTGGGACAATGCCTACGGCATACACCACCTTTATGACGACCATCAGGATTACCTTATAGAGATACTTGCCGAGTGCAAGAGAGCCGGAAATCCGGATCTGGTATATAAGTTTTCATCCACGTCGAAGATCACCTTCCCCGGAAGCGGACTTGCGGCCATTGCCACCAGCGCCAACAATCTGGAGGACATAAAGACGCAGCTCAGGAACCAGACCATAGGACATGACAAGGTAAACCAGCTCCGCCACGTCCGTTTCTTCAAGGATATCCACGGTATGACGGAGCACATGAGAAGACATGCGGATATACTCCGGCCAAAGTTTGAATCTGTGGAAAATATCTTCGAGGAAAATCTCGGAGGACTCGGGATCGCTGAATGGACAAAGCCCAATGGAGGCTACTTCATAAGCTTCGACGGGATGAAGGGAAGTGCAAAGCTCATAGTTGACAGGGCAATGAAAGCCGGTGTTAAGCTTACGCCTGCAGGCTCCACCTGGCCTTACCATAATGACCCCGAGGATAAGAACATAAGAATAGCTCCGACTTATCCGACCCTTGAGGATCTTTCCACCGCTGCAAGGCTTTTCACGGTATGTGTACGGCTGGTAAGTGCGGAGCTCCTTTTTGATGGTATGGAGTGAGGGAAATCAAGATCCTTCACCCGTTCTTCAGTTCATTTTTTCTCACATACATAAGGGCATCGGCTCTTTCAAAGACCTCGCGGTAGGTTTTGTCCGTTTCCGGAACGTATTCGGATAAGCCTGCCGCGATCACTACCTGGCAGTTCATTTTATTATATTCGACCCTTCTGTTCAGATCCTCCATGATCTCCAGTCTTCTCTCATAGTCCTGTCCGGTCAGCAGCACCACAAATTCGTCTCCGCCTACCCTGAAAACAGGGCTGTGCTTGAACAGCCCGCAAATCATACGGCAGGCACTCTTGATAAGCTCATCCCCCTCCTTATGCCCCATGGAGTCATTTACCTGCTTTAACCCGTTTATATCGCAGACTACTACTGCAAATTCTTCAATATCCCTGCTGTTTACCAGATTCTCAAACTGGCTCTCTCTCGCAGCGTAAGCTGCCTTGCTCTTCACTCCGGTAAGAGGATCCGTATATGCGGCTGCCCTTGCTTCGTTCAGTTCTCTTTCGTGTTCGGTTTCACGCTTCACCATTATTGACTGGTTGCTTAAGATGATCCACACGGCAAAGGTAAAAAGAATAAGGGTAACACCGATCGAATAATTATTGATCAGTCCAAGCTTTTCCATTTCAGCCCTGACAAAATCATCCGTCGTCTGATCCTGTTCTTCTTCCGTGCTTTCCAGCCTGTAATGGGAGATGATATTCTCCATTGAGGTTCGGGTATAAATAGCCGAGATCTGCTTCACCCATTCAAGGCTTGTCATAAGTATCAGCATAAGAAGTACCACCCATACAATTCCTGTTTTTCCAAACCTTCTGTCCTTATGGTCATGGAGCAGGATATGCCGGAAGAATATAATTCCGATCACGGCCCAGACAGCAAAAAGGAAATAGGATTCCGTAGCCATCGCCCCGGTGTACAGAAAATTCGGAAGTAAGAGCATCACCACAAAAACAATCATGACAATGACACCCAACAGACCCGTTACGGTCTCGACCACCCGACCCTCCTTCCGGGCCTTTATAAAAGCGGAGCCCGAAACAAAGCCGTAAATAATGGTAGCTCCGAGTGTTGTCACATCCACGATCCACCCAACAGCGGTCCGTCCGAAAAAAGGAATGATGAGCGATACGATCACGATGAGCCTGAATGCATCCACAGGGCTCTTCTGCCTGTTAAGCCTTGAATATTTTTCCGGCATGACCTGATCCTTTGACAATGCATACATAAGGCGGCTCAATGCCAGAGTATTGCCGATAAGACTGGTGATAACAACCGAAAAGAGGACAAAGAGAAGTACTATCTCCCCTGCAGGCCCGATATTCCTGTTTGCGGCATAGAACGCGGGCAGACCCTTTAGTCCGCTTAAGGAACCGGTGTCTCTGATATACGAAAGCCAGCTGTCATACTCCGGAGGAAAGGCAGACACCGAAAGAAGAAACAGGAAAATATAGAGAAGCGTAACCGTCAGAATGGAAATAAGCAATATCCTGAATACCTTTTTTACGGGGAAATTGATCTCCTCCGTAAGATTGGATATATTTTCAAATCCGATGAACGCCCAGGGAGAAATGCAGGCGATGTGCGCTATCTGGAAAGCAATGTTTCCACCGGGTATGAAGACCGGCTTCATAACCTCATAATTCCCTCCGAGCCGGATAAATGCCAAAACAAAGCAAACCGTGATCCCGACGGAAAAAACAAGAGAAAGCACGATCACCACCAATATCTTCAGCTTTTTCGTCAATGTGCAAAAAAGCACCGATATCACTATGGCTGCCATTGAGAGCAGTATTTCCCCGAAATAGATCTCGTAACCGAAAACGGAATAATGAAAACCGAAACGGAAAAGATCACCCAAAAAATAACCGGCAAATATGGGAAGTGAGGTGACATTTGCCCAGAAAATGGACACATAGGTCAGTCCCAAAAACCAGGCTGTAAGGAAGCCGTAGTCAAAGCCAAAGGTAGTTCTGGTATATGTATAGGCGCCGCCGGAATCAGGAAAAATCTCCATCATATAATGGTAATTTCTGGCGACAACCACCATAACGGCAGCACCGATCAGGATTCCGAGGACGCTCCCCAAGGGTCCGGCACTTGAAAGATAGGAATTACCCGTAACAACAAAGGATCCCCACCCTATTGCGGTACCTACGGATATCGCCCAAATGGCAAGAGGCGACAGATACCGGTCAAGACCATTTCCACTCTTATTTTCAGAAGCATCCATGATATTTCCTCACTGAAAATGTAACGTCTCTCCCCGCTCTCAGGGACCACATCACCTCCTTAATTATAACCCTACTTTACTCTTTACTGCAATACGCAGTTGAGGTATAGTAGGAGGGTCTGCCATTTTTGAAAGGAAAGCACCGAACACAAATGAAGCTAAACAAAACAAAGATAATAAGTCCGCTCCTGCTTCTTATTACCGCACTGATATGGGGAAGTGCTTTCGTGGCTCAAAGTGTGGGTTCAAGATCCTTAGATCCCTGGACATTCGTGTTTACCCGCTATGTACTGTCAGCCCTGGTACTTATCCCTGTATCCGTATTCAGTGAGAAAAAGGCGGGAAAAGAAGAAAATCCGGAGGAAAAGAAAACACTGCTGAAGGGAGCTCTTCTCTGCGGCGCCTTTCTGGGACTTGCCAGCATTGCACAGCAGGCCGGGATCCGTTACACCACCGCAGGAAAGGCCGGCTTTATCACTACCCTCTATGTGGTGCTGGTCCCTCTTATCTCGCTTTTCCTCGGGAGGAAAGCGGAAAGGAAGACCTGGATCTGTACACTTCTGGGACTTTCAGGCCTCTATCTTATCAGTGTAAAAGAAAACTTCACCGTGGGAATGGGCGATGCCCTTGTGATCCTCTGTGCCCTTCTGTTCTCATTCCAGATAATCTGCGTGGGCTATTATTCCGTCAGGGTAAGGAATGTAATAAAGCTTTCTAACCTCCAGTTTATGGCCGCTGCCCTGATAGTCCTGCCGGGTCTCCTTATCTTTGAAAGACCCTCTATTACGGATATCTGCGAGGGAGCCCCTTCTGTTCTCTATGTGGGGCTCTTTTCCGGTGCCATAGGCTATACCCTGCAGGTCGTTGCGCAAAAAAATACAGACCCCGCAGTAGCCTCACTTATCATGAGCATGGAGTCTGTATTTGCAGCCATCACAGGCTGGATTGTCCTGGGGCAGAGCTTAAGTCCCAGGGAAACAGCGGGCTGCGGGATTCTTTTTCTCGCCGTGATCCTGTCTGAGCTGCCCGTCTCCCTGCCGGAACGAAAGCATAGCCGGAATAAGGACGGAAATTAGTCCTTCTTAAGAGCCATCCGGACCGACCCCTTAGGATCTGTGATAAGGAGCTTTACGATCCAGATCACGAGCCCTAAGGCAACCACCGAGAGTCCGAGATAGGTATCATTCAGCATATCCTCAAGTGCCGGGGAAAAGAACGCTGCACCGTCCTCTGCATATCCAAACACCGCATCTACAAGCCACATAAGGGAAGCACCCCAGTAAAGGAAGCAAAGTGTCAATAACTGCATCTCGTCATTCTTCCTGCTGTACCATAAAGCGGTCACCATAACAGCCGCAAAAACAGTGATAAGCAAGGTCATTCTTCAACCCTCCCGTATTCCCCGCTGTTCTTCCTCTTCATTATGGAATCGGCAGCCGCACACATTACGAACCAGACAACAGTTACAAGAACCGCCATGCATACTCCCGCCGTGGACATTTCAAGGAGCATTCCCGCGGTTTCTTCCGGACTGCTCATGGCTGTCAGGAACGGAAACCAGGGCACAACCTCCCCATGCCATATATGCTCGAATAAAAGAAGTACCACTCCACCGGTAAGCATATTGAAAAGCCAGTTAAGCTTCCGGCTTAAGGGAAGCTTTATCTCCTTTTCCTCATTATTTCCGGTTGAAAGTGCGGCCTCCGTCTCACTATGCTCAACCATCTTTTCCACGGCCTTCACTACAACCGCTTCTGCTGCGGGTACCAAAAAACAAGCCATTGTAAATCCCTCCTTTTCTTTCTATATCTTATAGTTTTATAAGTGTTTCGGCAATTTGTCAAGATACCGTATTCTGTTCAGACCTGTACCTTTCCGGTGCTGAAAAAGTTCCTCAGGTTTGCGAGCAGCTCCTCCCTGTCAATAGTCTTTAAGAGATAGCCTTCGGGCTTTAATGCCACCACCTGCATAACACTTTCCTTATCTCCCTTACCCGTAAGGAATATGACCGGTATGGACATCGTATCCGCTTCGCTCCTAAGCATCTCCAGAACCTGCGGCCCGCTGGTAACTGGCATTTCATGGTCTAATAGTATAAGATCCACGCTGTTCTTTCCAAGCCATTTTATCGCCTGCAGGCCGGAATTTGCCATTGAGACCCTGTATTCATCCTTCAGCCAGTCCCGCACAAGTCCCATATAGGTGGGGTCGTCATCCACTATGAGAATGCTTTTTTTGTATTCTCCCGCCTCGATCTTTCCGAAAAGGTCGGAAACGGTCTTCACAAATTCATCATTGTTCAGGGGCCGGTTAAAGCATCTGTAGATCAGGTTTCCCGGCACATTGTCGATAACTCTGCGGGTGTCCGCCGCATCACCGACAAGGATGAACTGCCGCCCCTCGTCCGTCATTTTATCCGTAAGGAAGCTCAGGATCTCATGTGGGATCCTTTCGTCACTGTCCATATAATAGGTGAGCAGCACATCCTCCCTCCCTTCAAGAGAGGCGTTTATTGTATTAACCCCGGCCTTAACAAAGGCTGCATCGATCCCTGCCTCATTAAGCTTCTTGACCAGCACCCTTATGATAAAGCTCTCTTTTCCACCGACAATGAAAACGGTCTTTTTTTCCATGTCCCTTTCTCCGCACTACATACCCGTCTTTAAGAGTTCTTCCATACCGTCCCAGTCGAGGACCTTAAGCCTCTTCTTTAATCCGTCAAAGATAAGACTGTCCTTATCCGGCAGGCGGAATTCCTCTACCTGGGATAATACCATTTCCACGGCATCATAGTCCATACCGGAGATCAATTCTTCCAGCGCCGCGTAAGCATCCTCAAGTTCCCCTGCGGGGATAAGGTCTCTATCGTCACTGCCGTTTTTTTCGGACAACCTCTTAAGCTTATCCCTGTACTCCCTGTACTTCCTTAACAGCGGTCCGGTATTTTCATCAATACAGGCAGTATCTCCGCTCTTTCCCGCATCCTCCAGGATCCTGGCCATTTCGGAAAGCTCACCGGCCCCTATTATCCTGGCAGAGCTTTTCAGGGCATGGACCTTTATGGTAAACATTTCGATATCTCCGTCCGAACGGGCCTTCTCTATTGTATCCGCATTATCGGGAAGAGTTTCATAAAAGGTCCTGATGGAATTTATAAATGGATCCGCTCCTCCGCAGAATCTTATCCCGTCCTTGACTGAAACACCCTCTGTATCATTGAGCCAAAGGAGATCATCGGGAAGCTTCTCCCCGGCTTCTCCGGCATCATCCTCTCCCGGCTCCTCCAAAATAGCTTCCGGCAAATATTTCTTCAAGGTCTTTTCTATCCTGTCAGCCTCCACAGGCTTTGCAAGATAGTCCTGGAAGCCCGCCTCCCTGTAAAATTCAATACCGCTTGTTGCGGCATTTGCGGTGAGTGCGATCACCGGAAGATCCGGAAAATCCTTTCTGATCTCGGCACAGGTCTGAAGGCCGTCCATCTCAGGCATCATATGGTCCAGAAGGACAACATGGAAGGACTGCTCTTTTAGCTTCTCTAGACATTCCCTTCCGCTCATAACGGTGGTGAGCCTTAGCTTCGTTCTCTTCAAGAGTCCCTTTATGACCTGGAGGTTCATATCGTTGTCATCGACAACAAGAACCCTTCCCTCCGGCGCGATGAATTCCGGAAGGTACCTCATCATTCCCGCATCCGGGCTGCTCTCCGTATACTCCCCTATGCCCTCGCCGTCCAGTATCTCCTGCTCTGCACGGAAATAAAAGGTAGAGCCTTCCCCATACACGCTGTCGCACTTAAGCTCTCCTCCCATAAGCTGTACAAAATGTCTGGAGATATCAAGTCCAAGCCCTGTACCCTGTACGGCACTGTTCCTTTCCTCATCAACTCTCTCAAAGGCAGAGAACAGCTTCTCCATATCCTCCGGCTTTACTCCGATGCCGGTGTCCCTGACGGCGAAATAGACAAGACATTTATTCCCATCTCTTTCCTCCACCCTTACAATAAGCGTAAATCCGCCTTTTTCCGTGTACTTAACTGCGTTTGTAAGGAGATTCAGAACAACCTGCTTTAATTTTCCGGCGTCTCCCCTCAGCTTTTTCGGAAGCTCCTTGTCTATATCCGTTTCGAAGGTAAGATCCTTTTCATTGCTCTTCACCCTTATCATTGTGGTGAGGGCCCTCAGAAATTCGAGAGTATCATAATCCTGGAGCACAAGGTTCATCTTGCCGGACTCGATCTTTGAAAGATCCAGAACATCATTCACAAGCCCCAGAAGCAGCTCGGAGGCCCGTTTTATATCCTTGGCGTAGCCTCTTACGGACTTACTGTATTCCTCGGGAACATTCTCCGTATCCTCCCGGAGTATCATCTCATCCATTCCCATGATCGTGTTTATCGGAGTTCTGATCTCATGGGACATATTGGCAAAGAATCTGGATTTTGCACTGTTTGCACGGTCCGCCTCATCCTTTGCCAATCTTATTTCCTCATACTGTCTCCTGATGATGGTGCTCTGCATGACCCTCCATACCAGGAAGGCCACCAGCAGTGCTCCGAAAACAGCCATCAGAATACGTACAAAGAGGAGCTCCATAATTCTCGGCTTTTTATAGATTCCGAAAACCTCATCACGGAGCACCGATCCGTCGTTATGATTCAATATCTGAATATGAAGCTTATAGTTTCCGTAGGGAAGATTGGTGTATTCGAGCTGGCCAAGTCCCCTCTGGAATGCGGTGCGTCCCTCATCATCCGCACCCTCAAGGAAGATATGGATGGTTGGGTTCGAAAGGGTAAAATTCAGGATCGCCGCCTTTATCTGTATACGCCCGGTAGTGGGAGGCAGAACGAAAAGTCCCTTTTCATCCGGGATTACCTCCTCTTCATCGCAGAGGATGTACTCTACGTCTATATTGCAATCCTTATCCACATAATCATAGCCCTTGGTCCTTATCTCCCTGATGCCGTCGCTGCAGCAAAGTAAAAGCCTGTCTCCGGATTCCAGTGAGAGATTCCAGGAATTTGCCGTCAACGTGGTATTAAATCCCCTGGTGTAATCCAGAAGATTATATCTGTAGTCACCGTTTGAAATAAGCTCATCCACGTTCACAACATATATGCCCGCGCTGGATGACACCCAGGCTTCCTTGTCGGGAGTCACGAAAATATCGTAATTATTGCTGTATGGAAAGGAATCCAGCCGTTTTATCGTATTCCCGTTATCGTAATATATCGCATCGCTGGTGACGTAAAAGTAGCCATCGTCATAGGGAACGATCCTCAGTACCACAAGGGTCCCCAGACCGTCCTTCTTACCGATATTGTCAACTACCTTATCGTCTTTTATCACGTATATGCCGCCGCCGTCACTGCCGGCCAGTATCCGTCCGTCCTTATCCTCCACGAGCGTAAGGATCTGAGGAGTATTAAGTCCTTCATCCGCTCCGATCGTCTTTACTACCCTGTCCCCGTCAATAAAGTTCAGTCCCGTGTTGCTGACCGCAAGTATCCGTCCGTCCGAAAGCTCGGTACTGTAACGGAATCTCGCCCCGAGAGTCCCGCTTCCTTCATGAAAGGACTCCACCTCTCCGTCCGCATCTATACGGTAAAGTCCTTCCTGCCCGTAGGTGCTAAGCCATACATTGCCCCCGGAATCAATATTAATATGCCTTATCCGGACACCGTCAAACTCCGATATGAAGTCATAGTCGCAGGGCTTATAGCTGTCCTTGTTTACAACACTTAAGCCGTTGTCCTTTCCGATATAGATATCGTCGCCTTTATACCCAATGGCATTTACGACGCTTCCTTCTATGCCTGCCTTTACAAAAACATCCGTAAAGGGATTCGGTGAAAGCTTGAGTATGCCCTGCTTATTGGAAACAAACCAGATATTGCCCTGATAGTCCTTCGTAACCTGGCATACGGAGCTTTCAAAGCCCTCCCGGGCAAGAGATATAACCTCACCGCTTTCCTCTTCTACGACCCCCATTCCGTTTTCGGCACCGAAGAAATATTCATGCGAGAGGCTGTCATAGTAAATGGAGCTGAAATAGCTTATGTTCCCCGTATCGTAACGGCCTACCCGCCTGATGCCGTCTCCGTCAAACTCAAGCCTGTCAATAAAGGCATTTGACGTGCCTGCAAGTATGGTCTCACCATTCACCAATTCAACGCAGGTATAATCCACACCCGGAACGTCGCAATCGGTTTTCGCTGCAACCTTGTCATCTTTTATTAAAAAAAGGCTCCCGTCATTGGTGACTCCGATAACCGACCCTTCGGAGGCGCATAATGAACGGACCCCTGTTTTTAATAAAGGGTCCTGAATTTCAGAGATATTTCCGTCTTTATCTATCTTTGACAGACCTTCGACCGTTCCCACATAAACAGAGCCTTTATCATCCTCTGTGATGGAACGGATGCTGTCGGCAGCCAGTCCGTTCTCTTCCCTGTAGAAGGTCATATTCCTTACCACGGGATCATAGCAGCCGAGTCCGGATTCATTTGTACCTATCCAGAGCCTTCCCCGGCTGTCCACAAAAAGAGTCATAACACTGTTTATGTTGTAGCTGTCCGCAACTCTTTCAAAGGATGACCCGTCGAACCTGTAAAGACCCGAATAGGTTCCCGCCCAGATATAGCCGTCGCCTGTTTGTACAATGGCATTTGTCTCGGCAGAAAGAAGCCCGTCTCTCTTTCCGTACTGAATAGCCTCAAAGCCGGCCAGATAGTCGATTGCCTTAAAGCCATTAAAAGCCGGCCGTCCGGCAGCAAAAGCATTTTCCGGAACCCCGAGAGAGAGTATCAGAGCTAAAAGAAACAGTATCACCATGCTTTATAATTTTATATTCTTTAAGAGATCTCCGAGGGACGTGGTTACCGGAGCTGTTTCCGGAAGCTTGTAAACCTCCTCTGCCTCCGCCTGTTCCTCGTCAGCCTGAAGTGCCCTTATGGAGAGCGATATCTTTCTGTCCTCTGTTTTTATGACCTTAACCTTTACGGTATCGCCGACCTTCAGTACATCCTCCGGGGTCTTGATCCGTTTTTCCGAGATCTGCGAAACATGGAGGAGTCCGCTCACCCCGTCGCCGAGATCGATGAACGCGCCGTAGGGCTGTATAGTCTCAACCTTTCCTTCAAGGACCATTCCCTTTTCAATGGCGGAACGCTTCCTTTCCCTCTCCTTTTCCTCCTTTTCCTTAAGAATCGTCTTCGCTGAAAGGACAAGCTTCTTCCTTGCGCTGTCACAGGTTATTATGCGTACCGTGAGATCCTTTCCCAGCCATTCCTCAAGATTCTCAACAAAGTCAAGAGAGATCTGCGAAGCGGGGATAAAGCCCCTTATGTTCTCGATATAGGCAATAAGGCCGCCGTTTACCATTCCCCCGACCTTTACCTTTATCTCCTCTCTGTTCTTGTAGAGCTCCTTCACATGAGCCCAGGCCAGGTTTTCCTCTGCGCTTTCCTCGTCCTCAACCTTGCCCTCCATGACATCCTCTCTGTCCAGTTTTTTCAGGGATTCGTCAAGCTCCTTCTTGTAATCGTCCATTGTCTCCATAACCGTTTACTCTCCTTTTTTTATTTGTTCCGGTGTTCTGCTGCTGTTGCAGGTCAGGTATATGACCTGGCAGTCCTTTGCAAATTCCTCTGTCATCCGCATGGCGCTTACGAAGCGCTCCTCATCCAGATTGTTCATTACGTCATCAAGTATAACACAGGGCTTGTCATTCTCAAACAGCGCATCGATAAGGGCGAAGCGGGCGCTCAGGTTTATGATGTCCCTTAGACCGCTGCTTTCCGACATTACCGGATGAAGGGCTCCGGATCTTTCAATGCTGATATTGAAATCAGTATCCATCAAAGCCCCGCTGCTTCCCATTCCTGCTTTCTCGAGGTAGGTCGAAAACTTGGACTTCAGCCGGTCCATATAGTGACCGGAAAGGCTCTGCCTCGCCTCAGAAAGAAGCTCCAGGGTGCGCTCAATATGCCCAAGCTTCTCCCGGTCTTCATTTCCTGCTAACTGAAGTCTGTCTATCTCCTGCCTAAGCTTCTCCGGATCCTCGTATTCACGGTTAAGTCCGTCTATCTCCCGCTTAAGCTCCCCCTCTCTTTCGGATGCGGCTTCAAAGCTCTTCCGCTTATCCGTTACCCTGTCCTGAAGCTCCGCAAATTCCTTCGTTTTCTTTTTTATCCCGAAATGCCTTGCAATGAGGATTATAAGAGCTATGAGGAAGAGTACCGCTCCCGCCAGGGAAGCCACCTGGCCGTAAAAATAGAAAGCCGGCAGCCTCATAACAGCAAATCCTCCGGCAGCCCCTGCCGCAATTGCGAGTATGATAAGGAGTACTCCGAAGACCAGCATTCCCGTTTTGCCGCCTCTGGAAACATTTTTCTCCGTGAATTCCGTAAGCTCCTTCTCGGCCTGCTCCCTCTCAGCCCTGCAGCCCTCCTTTTCCTTTACGGCGGCTGCGAGCTCCGTCTTTTTCTCCGCGGTCTTCTTTTCACCGTCCAGAGCCTTCCGGAGCCTTACCTCCAGACCCGCCTTTTCCTCCGAATCCCGGTCTATCTTTCCCCGGCCTCCGGTCTTCTTCAGCTCACGTCTGGCGTCTGTCAGGAGCTTTACCGCATCCTCATAGGCATTATCCTTCCCGTCACTTTCAAGAAGGCCAAGAAGCTTTGTATTCACACTGTCATCGGTGCCTATGGAGAGGTCATTATGGGGTATATATACACTCCTCTCATAGCCGTATGCATCGATGCCGAAAAGCTCTTCTCCCAAGGATGAGGTAAAGTCCGTTGAAGGCTTCATGGTTTCGAGATCCGTAAGCTCAAAGGAGTCATCACTCTTTCTTTCACCGAAAAACCTGGTGACCCTGTATTCCTTTCCTCCGGTCTCAAATTCGAGATAGCCTCCGAAATTGCCCCCCTGCCAGGGATTCAGGTTTTTTCTGTGATCCTTCGGATCATAGGAGCTTACGTTCTTCGGATTATCGAGGCCGTAAAACATGGCCCGTAAAAAAACCGCAAAGGTGCTCTTTCCCCAGCCGTTCCTCTGATTAAGGGAATTAAGCCCCTTATTCAGGCTGCACTTCACATGGTGAAGGGAGCCGAAATTCTCTATATAACAAGCAAGGATCCTCATAAGATACTCTTTCCTCCCAAAGCTGCCGTTCCCATCTCTATAACAGCCTTCTTTTCATCCTCTGTCCAGTCCTTTTCCATAACCAGCCTTATGAATTCACCCTTCAGTGAGATATCGTACTCCGCTGCACTGTCTTCGATAACGGCTGCAGAGGTGTCGTCAACGATATTCACGGCATAGAAATCCTCTTCATACTTCTTTGTAAGAAAGCCTGTATTGATCTCATTCTTTGCGGTGCCCGTGAGAACTATCTTAATGAGGTCATCCGCGGCTATGGCTCTTTTCCCGATCTCAGCGGAAATAAGGGAATCGGCATCTCCTGTTCCATCTGCTTCCGATATATCGATGCTTATTTCATGGATCGTCCGCTTCGATGCCTGCATAAATACGGGCTCTAAAATGCCGTTCTCGATATGCAGCCTGACAAAGCCCTTTTCCCCACATTCGTCAAAGCCCCGTCCCTCGAGACAGCCTGAATAGCAGAACCTGCCCCTGCTGCCGAGAGAGCCCTCCTTCAGACTGTGGTAGTGTCCAAGGGCAAGGTAGTCTATGTTCTTATTCGCCCAGTCATTGGGTCGTATAGTCCCGTGATAGAGCACTATATTGAAATCAGCGGGAAGGAGGTCAAGCTCCGAGGGATCCGATACGGAGGAGATAGTGATACCTTCATCGTACCTGTAGGTAGTGGTACGGTCAAAGGTCTTCAGATTCCTTGGAATATCCTCCAGAGCGCTGAAAAAGGCCTCTTTTTCATGATTTCCGGCTGTATAGTAAAAGTCTATGCCCGGATTCCCGATGATACATTTCTCCACAATATCCAGAGTGGTGGGATTTATCCTGATACTGTCAAAAAGATCCCCCACTATAAGTATTGCCTTTATGTCATTTTTTGCGGCATACCTTACCATGCGGACGAAGGTCAGGAGTATCTCGCTGCGTCTCTCCTCCGCTTTTTTTTCATCCTTTAATGAGGACATGGCGGCATCCAGATGGATGTCTGAACAGTGTATGAGCTTCATCTGTGTTTACCTTTCTGTTTCCTGTATCAAGCTAAAGATCCTCTTCCGGCGCTCAGGATCACTTTTCTCACGGGAGTCCCAGCAGATAATATACCGCTGCGGAGGACAGTATGAATACCCCGCTTTCGAGATATATGAAGCGCACAACCCCTCTTTTTCCCGTATCTACGTACAGTCCGGTAAGAAGGGCGGCCGGCAGTATTATCCAGGCAATGTACCTAAGGTCTCCCGAGCTGAAATTCGGAACCGATATCATAAGCCTCATCTGGAAGAGTATCCCCGTAAGTATCAGTATACTCCAGAACAGGCGTATTGGCACTTCTTTTATGAGCTTTCCCCTTAAAATAAATATGAAGATAAGCGATACCGTGATAAACAGAAGAGAGCCCGAAATAAATAGGATCCAGGCGAAGGGAGTGATATAGGGATTAAAAACGCTGTAATCATACTCGCCGGTGAGCCCTGTTTTTATCAGAAGAAGGAAGATATTGAACTCGTCATAAGGGCTCCCGTTTTTTATCATGCAGGCGTATGGGGTTCCGGTCCTTATGTCAAGGAAACGCTGAAGCAGGCTGTAACCCGAAAGATCCTCTCCCACCTCCGGCATAAAGGTCAGGGGTACCTTGAAAAGGATCAGATTTCTTAGAGGGAAGAAAAGACCCGTTGGAAAGACCACAAGCGCAAAGAGGAAATATTCACCCAAACGCTTTATAAGCTTCTTTACTTCCTTTCCTTCTGTGAAAAGCCTGAAGCCCATCAGATACGCCACCGCGGGAGCCACAAGGACGCCGGACAGCTTTGACATCATTGAAAGACCGATCATAAGTGCCGTAATGAGAAGGTCCGGCAGTCTGTCGTCCCTCTGCCACTTCAGGGCGTAATATACAGCCATCACAAGTAGCATATGACTCAGAAGGTCATTATTGATGCTGCCCGAAAGGAGGATCAGAACCGGATGAAATGCCAGCAGTGCCTCTGCAAGATAAAGAGCCCTGTCCTTAAGCCCCATCAGGGTAAAGATCCTGAAACCGTACAGTATGAACACCAGGCTGTATATAAGCGTAAGTATCTGCAGGCTCTCTGCGGCTCTGCCCAACTTCATCCCCCTAAGGAGGCTCAGCTTCAAAAAGGCAGCCGCAATGATATGATGAAGAAGAGGCTGGAAAAAGCCCCATTTCGTGGTGGGATCAAAATCCGGAAGATGCCCCTCATTCATCAGATACTCAATGAGTGCAGCCTGACCGATGCCCTTTTTATTACCAAAGCCTATGACATCATGCTGCCTGACCCAGGTATCGGTGTAAGCTATGTAAAAGCTGTGGAGCAAAAGAGAATTTATGAATATAAAAAGCGGCGGGAAGAGTTTTTTTTTCTTAAACACCTTTCCCGCAGCAAAAGAAACGATAAAAGCCCCGACGGTCATAAGGATTATTATAAGCAGATATTCCCTTCTGGAAAGATCCATAATGCCGCTCTGCTCCTTTAATTGAACATTACCACTTCTTCTTCCGGCGGATCTGAGGGCTCCACCGTATCAGCTATGAGGAAGGGGACCGGACCCTCGACTCCGTCCATCTTTGCTGCCCTGACGGTAGCGGTCACGGTTATGAAATCCTTCTCCTTCAGCTCCTCCGCATGCTCATATCTGCACTGGAAGCCCACAAACTGTATGTCCGCGGCGCAGCAGGTCATGGCAAACCTTCCCGGAACAAAGATATCCCGGTCTCTCTTTTTCGGGAAATATACCTGTCCCTTAAAGCGGACTCTTTTCCCGATGTAGTTGTCCATATGGTCAAAGGAATCTATATACCAGATGCCGAAGTCATCGTCCTCGATATCGATAAGATCGGAATCCAGGTCATAGGGAAGCTCTTCCCTGATATCATTGTTTATCCTTCCGTCGGTCATCTCGAAAATGACCTGAGCGCGCCGGTTCTTTGCCCTGGCTGTCCTTTTGAAGCCGGCAAGCTCCCCGGACTCCGCCATCTCCTCCGTACATCTGTTGAATAGTATGAGATCCGAGTAAGTAAACTGATTAAGCATCAGCATCTTCATATTGTTCAGATGATCCGTGTAGGTGGAGGCGTCAACAGCCGCAATGCCCTCCGCGACAAGCCAGTTTTCCGGCAGTGCCTCTATCAGGACATCCTGATCCCACATGCCGTTATATTCAATGATTACCCTGTCGGGCTTCAGCTTCCTGTCTATCTCCAGAAAGCGCTCTTCGCTGATTTCAGACTGTTCCTCTATATTGACGGTCTTGAACTTATTCAGAAGAAGGGTCTCCTCGTCGATCTCCTCCAGCCCCTCCTCACACAGGATGTAAACGGTCTTTTTCCCGTCCCGGAACTGTCCCTCCTTCAGGGTCTCCCGGATAAAGCTGGTCTTGCCGCCCTCCAGAAAACCGAAAAAAAGATATACAGCTACTTCCTTACTCTTAAACATTGAAAAGCTCCCTCAAAAGGTCTTCCTTTATGCCTGAACCGATAACACAGATACGTCCGGTGTAGTCCGCCGATCCCTTACGGATCTCATACTCTCCGGGTGTAAGATCGAAGTGTATCCATTCGCCTCCGTTTTTGTCCGGAACATAGCCCTTGGCTCTCAGTACCATGCCGTAGCTATCTCCCTCCTTAAGCTTCTCAAGGATAGCTCTGATCTCGTCCTGATCATATTTTCGTGCGGTTTCTTCGCCCCAGCTCTGGAATACCTCATCCGCATCATGGTCGTGATGATGGTGATGGTGATCGTGATCATGATGATGCTCATGCCCGTGGTCATGGTCATGCTCATGCTCGTGATCGTGGTGATACTCATGCTCGTGGTCATGGTCATGCTCGTGGTCGTGGTCAAGCTCGTGGTCATGGTCATGCTCGTGATCGTGGTCATGCTCGTGATGATGATGGTGTTCGTGTTCATCCTCATCATGGGGCTTTGACATAATCTCTTCAAGCAGCGAATCCACCAGAGTATGACCCTTTTCCATTGCCGAAAGGATCTGATCCCCCTTTAATTCATCCCAGGGAGTGGTTATGATAACAGCCTCCTTATTGTGCTCACGAAGAAGACTGTGGAGCTCGTCGAGCTTTTCCTGCTTTATCGACTGACTGCGGCTTATTATGATGGTTCCCGCGGTCTCCACCTGATTATTAAAGAACTCCCCGAAGTTCTTCATATACATCTTTGCCTTATTGCCGTCCACAACGGTGACCATACTGTTTACCTTAAGCTCATCACCGTCTGCTCTCTCCACGGCTCTCGCCACATCGGAGAGCTTTCCTACCCCGGAGGGCTCGATTATTATCCTTTCGGGATGGTACTTTTCAACCACTTCCTTCAGCGCCGTACTGAAATCACCAACAAGAGAGCAGCAGATACAGCCGGAGTTCATTTCCGTGATATTTATACCGGCATCCTTTAAGAAACCTCCGTCAATGCCGATCTCTCCGAATTCATTTTCTATGAGTACCACCTGCTGTCCCTTAAAGGACTCCGCGATAAGCTTCTTTATTAAGGTGGTCTTCCCTGCTCCCAAAAAACCTGAAATTATGTCAACCTTTGTCATTCTTCAACACTCCTTTCCAGTATCTCATCTATCACTTCATATATCTCGTCCCTTCCCGATTTATCCAGGGAAGAAAAAGGGATTATCCTTGCTTCACTCTTCAGCTTTGCTTCCAGAGTGTTTTTCAGGCTGTCAAGCCTTTTGATCCTTTCCTGCCTTTTTACCTTGTCGGATTTTGTGGCTATTACTATGGGTTCAAAGCCTGAGTGCTCCATCCAGTCCAGCATCATAAGGTCATCCTTATTCGGATCCCTTCTGATATCCATAAGTAGAAAGATGGCTCTAAGGTCCCTTGATCCTGCAAAATAGCCCTCTATCATGGGGCCCCATTCCTCCCTGAAATCCGTCTTCACCTTTGCGTAGCCGTAGCCCGGAAGATCCACAAAGTAAAACTCATTATTTATATGATAAAAATTCATGGTGCGGGTCTTTCCCGGTGTCTCCGAAACCCTGGCATAATTCCTGCGGTTCATAAGGGCGTTTATCAGGGTTGACTTCCCCGCGTTGCTTCGTCCGGCAAAAGCTATTTCCGGCTGCCCCGTAAGGGGTATGGTCTTCGTGGTGACACCAATGACCGTTTCCAGTTCCACATTCTTTATGATCATTTCTTACCGCTGCCGGACCTTGTTCTCTTTGCCGCCTCTTTTTCAACGGGCATTTTTACAAGAGCCCTTTCCAGTACTTCCTCTATCCTCTTTACATAGACGATATCCAGCCCTTCGGTGATCTCCCCGGATATCTCGGAAAAATCCCTCTTATTCTTTTCGGGAACGAGGACTGTCTGCATCTTTGCGTTTTTCGCGGCCAGCAGCTTTTCCTTTAAGCCTCCTATCGGAAGAACATTACCCCTCAGGTCTATCTCTCCGGTCATGGCTATGTCCCCTCTTACCGGAGAATCGGTTGCCACACTGAAGAGTGCCGTAGTCATGGTTATTCCCGCAGAGGGACCGTCCTTCGGCACCGCCCCCTCCGGAATGTGAAGATGAAAATCGTGACTCTTAAAATACCTGGCGTCCTTTCCGTACTTCTCTGTCATGCTGCGTACCAGCGTGAAGGCAATGTTCGCTGATTCCTTCATCACATCTCCCAGCTGTCCCGTCAGAGTCAGAGCGCCCTTTCCGGGCATCTCGTTCACCTCTATCTCAAGGGTCACGCCCCCGACGCTTGTCCAGGCAAGTCCCCTGACTATGCCTATCTCCGGCTTCTTTGCCTGATCCTCCGGAAGATACTTCACATTTCCGAGATATTCCTCCAGATTTTTCGCATTTACCGAGATATGGCTTTTTTCCTCTGAATATACCTTTCTCGCGGTCTTTCTGCATATCTCTCCTATACGGCGTTCCAGGCTTCGCACCCCGGATTCTCTTGTATAGGAGGTTATCATGGCTCTTATTGCCGAATCGTTTATCCTGAGGTTTCCTCTCTTAAGGCCGTTCTTCTTAAGCTGCTTCCCGATCAGGTGCTCCTTTGCAATATGGAATTTCTCGTTTTCAGTATAACCCGATACCTCCACGACCTCCATCCTGTCAAGAAGCGGTACCGGTATGGTATCCGTGGTATTCGCGGTAGCTATAAAGAGCACGTCTGAAAGGTCAAGGGGGACCTCGATATAGTGATCCCTGAAAAACCTGTTCTGCTCCGAATCCAGGACCTCCAGAAGGGCAGAAGCAGTTGCTCCGTGGTATTCGGAGCTTATCTTGTCTATCTCGTCAAGAAGAATGAGGGGATTCCTGACCTTGGCGTGCTGTAAGCCCTTTGCGATAACTCCGGGCATGGCTCCCACATAAGTCTTTCTGTGACCCCTTATCTCCGCTTCATCCCTAACACCACCGAGTGAAATACGTATATACTTTCTGTTCAGTGCTTCGGCAATGGATTTGGCTATGGAGGTCTTTCCCGTTCCCGGAGGGCCCACCAGAAGGATTATCGGACTCTGACCCTTCTCGGTAAGGTTTTTCACTGCCAGAAATTCCAGCATCCTTTCCTTAACCTTCTTCAGGCCGTAGTGATCCCGCTCCAGTATCCTCTCGGCATTGTCGAGCGATTTATTCTCCTCAGATCCCTTATTCCAAGGCATATCCAGCAGGGTTTCGATATAAACCTGCTCCACCCCGCTCTCGGAAGAGCCTGAGGGTATATTGGTAAATCTGTCTATCTCCTTTTCTATATGCTCCTTTACTTCCTCGGGAGCATCCAGCTTTTCCAGAGCCTTCCTGTACTTATCCGCCTCGGTCTCCGGTGAATCGTCTCCAAGCTCCTCCCTGATATACCGGAGCTGCTCCCGTAGCACATAATCCTTCTGATCCTTTTCCACCTTGCCGTTAACCTTCACAGCAAGCTCCGAACGGATACGTGCAACGTCCAGTTCCTCCTCAAGTATCCTGCTCTCCTCCTCATACCTTTCCGAGATTTTCAGGGATTCCAGGATGTGCTGCTTCTTTTTATTTTCCAGCGGAAGATTGGCAATGATGGCATCCAGCATATCACCCAGATCCTCGATCTCCAGAAACTGTGCCCTGAAGGTCTTTCCTGTCCGGGGGAAAAAGGAGATGTATTCCCAGAAGCGCTGCAGTATCTCCCGGCGCATAGCCTCCGCCCTCTTGGGCGTCACATCATTAAGCTCCTCCTTTGAAAAGGTTCTCACATCCACCTTTCTAAGCTTCTTTGTGCCGCTGAAGGAGACTATCTCAGCTCTCTCCTTGCCCTCCACCATTATGCGGGAGATCTTGTTCGGCATCTTGATAACCTGTTTTATGCTGACAAGGGTACCGATTGCATTGATATCCACATTCTCTATGGTCTCCTTGTCGGAATCCAGAGGAGTCGCAACGATAAGCTCCTGAGTCCCTGCCATTGCGAGATTCATGGCGTTTATTGATATTTCCTCTGAAATATCAAAGTGCATGATCACATTCGGCATTATAGTAAGATCCCTTAAAACTATGCAGGGCAGCCTCTTTAGTTTTACTTGCTTTTCTGTCTTTTTTCTCATTTTTTTATTACCACTACAAATTATTCCGCGATAGATAGCATCAAGGGCGGAAGCCGAAGCCTCCACCCCTCGTAAACAAAAACAGCTCGTATCTGTTCAGAACCCTCTGGCTTCTGAACAGTTACAACAGCTCTTTTATTTCGCTTCCTTCTGCTCCCTGTCATAATGAACCAGAAGAGGCTCTGCCGTTCCTTCAACGGCTTCCTTTGTCACTATGACCTCCTGAACGCTGTCGTCCGACGGAACATTATACATCACATCCATCATGACGTTTTCGACTATGGATCTGAGTCCTCTGGCACCGGTCTTTCTCTCCAGCGCCTTGTCCGCTATGGCTTCCACCGCGGCTTTCTCCACAGTCAGCTTCACATCATCCAGCTCCATCAGCTTGACATACTGCCTTACAAGAGCATTTTTCGGTTCCGTAAGTATGCTTATCAGAGCATCCCTTTGAAGATTATCAAGCGCCACCGTGACCGGAAGTCTTCCTATAAGCTCCGGTATAAGCCCGAATTTATTCAGATCCTCGGGCAGCACCTTGTGGAAGGCCTCTCCTATTCCCGTATCCTTTCCGGATCCGATGACCGCATTGAAGCCTATGGACTTCTTGTCAAGCCTGGTTTCAATTATCTTGTCCAGACCCTCAAAGGCTCCGCCGCAGATGAAGAGGATATTGGTGGTATCTATCTGTATAAGCTCCTGATGGGGGTGCTTTCTGCCTCCCTGGGGTGGAACGGAGGCGACAGTTCCCTCCAGGATCTTCAGAAGAGCCTGCTGTACGCCTTCTCCCGAAACGTCCCTGGTTATGGAAACATTCTCTCCCTTTCTGGTGATCTTGTCTATCTCGTCAATATAAACGATGCCGATCTGGGCTCTTTCCACATCATAATCCGCGGCCTGTATGAGCTTCAGAAGGATATTCTCCACATCCTCTCCCACATAGCCTGCCTCAGTAAGGCTGGTGGCATCAGCTATCGCGAAGGGAACATTCAGGATCTTTGCCAGTGTCTGGGCAAGAAGGGTCTTTCCCGATCCTGTGGGACCCAGCATGAGGATATTACTCTTCTGCAGCTCCACATCCGATTCCTTATTTGAAAGTATCCTTTTGTAATGATTGTAGACCGCTACCGACAGAACCTTTTTTGCCTCGTCCTGATCCACCACATAATCATCCAGAAATTCATGGATCTCCCTGGGCTTCAGTAGGTTTATCTCCGCCTCATTCCCGAAGGGTATTTCCTCCATCTCCTCGTCCAGAATGTCCGCGCATATGGCAACACATTCATCACAGATATATGCTCCGTTCGGTCCGGAGATCAGCTTCGTGACCTGATCCTGGGTCTTATTGCAGAAAGAACATCTTATCTTTGGTTCGTTCTTTGCCATTTACTTTTCCTTTGCCTTAGCAGCTTCCTCAGCGGCCGCCCTGGAAACCACGATCTCATCAATGATCCCGTATTCCTTTGCTTCCTCAGCCGTCATCCAGTTGTCCCTTTCCGTATCAAGGGCAATGGTCTCAAGAGGCTTGCCTGTGTTCTGGGAAAGGATCTTATTCAGTCTCTCCCTGGTCCTCAGGATCTGTCTCGCGGTGATCTCGATCTCGGTCGCCTGTCCTCTCGCTCCGCCGGAGGGCTGATGTATCATGATCTCCGCATTGGGAAGAGCCAGTCTCTTACCCTTTGTTCCTCCCGCAAGCAGGAAGGCTCCCATGGATGCCGCCATTCCGAGACAGATGGTGGAAACATCGCACTTTATGTAATTCATGGTATCATAGATCGCAAAACCTGCCGTTACAGAGCCTCCGGGAGAATCTATATAGAAGTGGATATCCTTATCCGGATCCTCTGCCTCCAGAAACAGCATTTGGGCTACTACAAGCCCTGCGGTCTGGTCGGTAACCTCATCGCCGAGAAAGATGATACGCTCCTTTAACAGCCTGGAATAAATATCATAGGCTCTTTCTCCGCGGTTGGTTGTCTCTATGACTGTAGGGACCAGCATATCATTCACCATCCTTCTTCTTTGTTTTCTTCGCTGCGGTTTCCTTTGCTTCGGAAAGTATCAGGTCAACAGCCTTCTGCATCTTTATGTCATGGTGGATGTTTTCCTTTTCCTCATCCATCATCATTTCCTTCAGCTTATCGGTCTCCATCCTGTACTGGGAAGCCATCTTTTCTACTTCCTTGTCGAAATCCTCTTCCGTGGACTCAATACCCTCGGCCTCCGCAACGGCCTCAAGAACCAGACGGCTCTTTATGTTCTTTTCGGCCTGCTCCTTCATCTGATCCTTTATTCTTTCCTGGGTCATGCCGGTGTACTGCATGTACATTTCGAGGCTCATTCCCTGGGAAACAATGTTACGGGTAAAGCTGCGCACCAGACTGTCTGCTTCCGTATCGATCATAGCCTCGGGGATGTCCATCTTTGAATCCTCTATAATGGCCTCCAGAAGCTCATCCTCCTTTTCTGCCTTCGCCTCGTTTTCCTTTCTCCCGGCAATGCCCTTCTTTATGTCTTCCCTGTATTCATCAACGCTGTCAAAGCCCTTATCGGAAACATAATCCTCATCAAGCTCCGGTATCTGCTTTTCTTTGATGTCCTTCACCGAAACCTTGAAGAGAGCAGGCTTTCCCGCAAGACTCTTCTCATGGTAATCATCCGGGAAGGTGACATTGACCTCTGTATCCTCTCCGATGCTCTTTCCGATAAGCTGCTCCTCAAAATTATCGATAAAGGAGTGGGAGCCTATGGTAAGCTCATAGTCGGTTCCCTTGCCTCCGTCAAATGCCACATCATCCACAAAGCCCTCAAAGTCTATTGTGGCGATATCCTTATCCTTTATCGCACGGTCTGTCACCGGAACGATCCTGGAATCCTTCTCCCTCTCTTCCTCTATCCTCTTGTCGATCTCCTCATCTGAAACAGAGGTGTCGATCTTTGTACACTTGACACCCTTATATTTTCCAAGCTCAACAGGGGGCTTCAATGCGACCTCTGCGGTAAAGATAAAGGGCTTTCCCGCCTCTATCTGCACTATGTCCACTGACGGACGGGATACAATCTCCAGCTCCTTATGCTCCTTGGTCTCCTTGCTGTATGCCTCAGGGATGAGTTCATTTGCAGCTTCCTCAAAGAACACCCCTGCACCATACATCTTTTCTATAAGCTTTCTGGGAGCCTTTCCCTTTCTGAAACCGGGAACGGTTATCCTTCCCTTCTGCTTCTGATAAGCACTCTGACATGCCTTCTCAAAATCCTCGGCGGAAGCCTCTATGGTAAGGCGTGCCATATTGTGCTCTAAATTCTCAACCTGTAAACTCATTTCTCTTTCCTTCCTGCGGATCCGTGCCCAGTATCTGCTTTCTCTGCCACGGCTCCAAGTACCACGATAATCACAACCTTGGGATTATACCATAAGGACGCTGAAATAATCAATATTGTACCTTATTTAATATTTCCTCAGCCTTTTCCTTCCCGAGAAGTGCCTTAAGCACCGCCCCTCCGAATTCAACGGAAACGCCCATTCCTCTTGCGGTTATGAATCTTCCGCTTATTACCGCCTTTTCTCCGGCTGCTATCTCAGCACCCTCAAGATATTTCTCATTTCCGGGGAAGCAGATGGCTCTTTCACCCTTTAGGAGCCCCAGCCTTCCGAGGACCCTCGGAGCCGCACATATCGCTGCTATAAGCTTCTTATCACTGTCGGCTTTCTTAAGGAGGGCGAGCAGCTTCTCACAGCTCTCCAGGTTTTCGGTTCCCTTGCCTCCTCCGGGAAGGAGCAGGAGGTCCATATCGTCAAAATCTACTTCCTCAAACAGCTTATCTGCCTTTATGATAATATCGTGGCTCCCGTGGATATCGTTACTTCCGCTTATGGAAACAGTCGTCACCTCCACTCCCGCCCGTCTCATCATATCAACCGGCGTAAGCCCTTCTATCTCTTCAAATCCGTCTGCCAAAAAAACCGCTGCTTTTTTCATAGTGCGCTCCTTTCTATCCTTTAAGCTCTGACAAAGCCAGAAATGCGTTCTTATACTGCCGCTCCCCTGTCACGTCTTTTCCGAACCAGTCCGGAGCCCTGTAGGCAAGAGCCTCCTCTTCACTCTCAAACTCAACCTCGGCGAGGATAAGTCCATCAAAAGGGGCGTCAAAGATATCGAGCTCAATCGTGAGCCCCTCCTTTTCAGGAATCAGGTAGCGCTTCTTGGATATGAGGCGTCCGTCCCTTTTTTCCCTCAGATGTTCATAGGAAGCCCTGTCAAGGGGAAGGTTATACTCCGAGTGGGAAAGGTCATTATTACCATCCGTCCCCCGGGCGCCCTTGTAGGTCAGGTAGAAGTCATCATTTTCCCGTCTGACCCTCACCGTGGGAGATACGGACAGATATGCCTGCTCGATCACGAGACAGCTGTATTCCTCAGGATCAAAGGGGAGCTTGTCTATGAGCCATTTTCGTTCGATCTCTACGTTTTTCAATTGACGCTTACCCTTCTGTAAAGCTTCACCATATCGGAGATCCGCTTAACGGTCCTCTTCGTGAGCTCGTTTTTCTTCATGCGCCATTTCCAGTTATCACCCAGGGTTGAGGGCGTATTGATCCGGGCTTCGCTTCCGAGCCCCAGGAAATCCTGCACGGGAATGATGCAGCAGTCGGAAACACTCATCATTGCTACCCGGATAAAGCTCCAGGAGATCTCCTTTTCGGGCACGCTCCCGATATCCAGATATTTATCCGCGAATCGCCTGTCCTTTTTTGACAATGCTGCGTACCAGCCCCGACAGGTATCATTATCATGTGTTCCTGTGTAGATCACCGAGTTCTTTACGATATTATGGGGAAGATAATCGGAATCTCCCTCCGCATCAAAGGCAAATTCCAGGATCTTCATTCCGGGATAGCCGGTTTTCCTGAGAAGGCGCCTTACAGATGGCGTGAGGAAGCCCAGATCCTCCGCTATAACCTCTCTGTCCCCCAGCTCCTTCTTCATCCGGTCAAAGAGGGCATAGCCCGGTCCCTTTTCCCAGTGTCCGTGTTCCGCGGTCTTATCGCCGAAAGGAATGGCATAATACTCGTCAAAGCCCCTGAAGTGATCTATCCTCACAATATCATAGAGCTCAAAGACCCTTTTTAAGCGCTTCATCCACCACTTAAAGCCTGTATCCTTATGGTACTGCCAGTCGTAGAGAGGATTCCCCCAGAGCTGTCCGGTTACGGAAAAGGCATCCGGCGGGCATCCCGCCACGGCTACGGGGTGAAGGCTCCCGTCAAACTGAAAAAGCTTCGGATTGCCCCAGGCATCGGCACTGTCAGATGCCACGTAAATGGGAATATCCCCTACTATCTTTATTCCCCTGTCATTGGCATATTTCTTTAGCTTCTTCCACTCCTCCTCAAATTCAAACTGCAGGAATTTGTGGAAAAGAATCTCATCCGCGTACCTTTCACGGGCTTCTCTTATGTCCCCGGCTTTTCTCCTTCTTTTGCCTTCGTCCCACTCTGTCCAGGGAGCTCCTTTTTTAGCCGTCTTTAACGCCATAAAAAGGGCATAGTCATTCAGCCAGAAGCCATTTTTTCTGTCAAAGCTCCGGAAGGCCTTTTCTTCACTTATCCCGCTTCTCCGGAAGGCCTTTTTCAGCATCCTCAGACGGTTGTCGTTCAGCTTCTCGTAATCGATATACCGTTCGTTACTTCCGAAATCAAATTTTTTCAGCTCTGCTCTTCTAAGCCACCCCTTTTCCACCAGGGTTTCCGGATCTATGAAATAAGGATTTCCCGCAAAGGTCGAAAAGGATGAATAGGGACTGTCCCCGTATCCCGTAGGTCCCAGCGGAAGAAGCTGCCACATTGACAGCGAGGCTTCGCTTATCTTATCCACAAAGTCATAGGCTTCCTTTGAAAAACAGCCTATACCGTGATCCGACGGAAGGGAAGAAATACTCATCAATATACCGGCAGTCCTCATTAAGCCTCCTTATTCCTGTCGAGAACCGTTCCCGCCACAAAACCGGCGGCTCCCGCTGCTATGGCAAAATCGCCAAGATTATATACATATCTGCCTTTCGGGATATAGTCTACCACATAATGCCTTATCAGTCTGTCCAGCGTATTGCTTAATCCCCCTGCCGTGAGCAGGGTCCAGCCAGCCTTCTTTAGCTTCTCCATTTCCGTGTCATCCGGCAGAAAAAAGATCATGGAAATACCGAAAACCGTAAGGACGGCTGATACCGCCCTTACGATCTCCGGTCTGGTTTTTAATCTCTCTCCGGCAAAGCCTCTGTTACGCACTACCTCCCTGTACTTTTCGGGATGCAGATCAGCATGGAGCTTCACCGACTGATCGATAGCCGTTATAAATGCTCCCGTCAGGATATATTTCACGTTCTTCCTCAAGCTCCATTACCCCCTTAAGATCTATAATGGGTCCGCCTGTTCCGTTTACATAGTCCTCCGTAATAGTCACACGTCCGATATTTTCATCCTTCGGAACCTGGAACATGATATCCAGCATAAATTCCTCTATCACGGAACGGAGTGCCCTGGCGCCTGTATCCTTTTCCATGGCCTTCTTCGCTATGGCGTGCATGGCTTCGTCCGTAAACCTTAGACTCACCCCATCCATGGAAAGCATCTTTTCATACTGCTTTATGATGGCGTTTTTCGGCTCCTTCAGTATCTCCACCATCATATCCTCCGAAAGCCCCTCCATGGGGCATATAACCGGCAGACGGCCGATAAATTCAGGTATCATCCCGAATTCACGTATGTCCTCGGCCGTGACCTTCTTCAGTATGTTCTTTTCCTTATCCCACCTGTCCTTTAGCTCCGCATTGAAGCCTATGGAGGTTTCCTTTGAAAGGCGCTGCCTTATTATCTCATCGAGATCCGGAAATGCTCCGCCGCAGATAAAAAGAATATCCTTGGTATTTATCTTTACCATGGGTACCATGGCATTTTTGCTGTTAGCACCGACCGGAACCTCCACCTCAGACCCCTCCAGGAGCTTAAGCATTCCCTGCTGCACGGATTCGCCGCTCACGTCCCTTGTGCGTGTCTCCTTTTTCTTTGCGATCTTGTCAATTTCATCCACAAAGATTATCCCGCGCTCGGCCCGGTTTACATCATTATCTGCAGCCGCCAGGAGCTTTGATACCACCGACTCTATATCATCGCCTATATAGCCCGCTTCCGTGAGGCTGGTGGCGTCTGCTATGGCAAGGGGAACATTCAAGAGCCTTGCAAGTGTCTTTACGAGATAGGTCTTTCCGCAGCCCGTGGGACCGAGTAGCAGGATATTTGACTTTTCGAGCTCCACATCATTATCGTCCTCGATATCTGCCTGCACTCTTTTGTAGTGATTGTAGACCGCAACGGATATGGTCTTCTTCGCACGCTCCTGCCCCACCACATAGCGGTCCAGCATTTCCTTTACCTTGTGGGGCTTCTCAACCTTTGAAAAGTCAAATTCCTTCTTCATATCCTCTTTTGAGGATTTTTTTATCTTGCTCCTCCCCATCATAGGACCAAAGCCGTTTGTCAGATCGGAGAGATTAAGGAAGGAAATATTGGG
>JAFTEC010000028.1 GCA_017453865.1 Lachnospiraceae bacterium | reverse complement strand
TAAATCGTGCTTCGCACGATGGACCGAAAGGTGAAATGTCCGGTGGACATTTCACGGGCACGTATTGAAGCGCTAAGCGCTTCAGTGCCCCGTACAAAATGCCGAGGTTTTCATACGTCACTTGCGGTTCCGCAAGTGACTGTTCTGAATAGTTACGTTATACTTAGTGGAGATCAGGGAGCGTGAACGACGAAGGATCTTAAAGCTTTCCCGCTTCACTCAGAATTACAGGATGACTGAGCAGAAAATCATTTATAAAGGAAAAGGAATAAAAAATGTCAGAAGATCAGAAGATCACAAGGCTTTTGCTGATAAAGCCCGAGGATGAGAATAATAAATATGTTGTGGAGGAAAGCTCCTTACTGGACTCGATGCAGAGCGGCGACGATCTGCCTGCCGTGGGCTTTACGAGCGGCAGCCCCGCATTCTGCTACTTAAGGGTAAATATGAAGATCTATTCTGCCCCCTTAAGCTATCACCTGATGTATGAGGATTTCTTCGGCTTTATGGACGCGCTGAAGATAGTGTCCGTGCGGCACAGGGATACCTGGGAGGGAGCCTCCGACGACATACTTACCGATGCCGAAAAAAGAAAGCATAAGTACGAAAGCGCCTATCCCGGACTCGTGGATTTCTTTAACAGGTCAGCCTCCTATAACGGAGGCTGGAGTGAATACCTGCCTCCGTTATGATACCTTCCGGGGTTTCAGAGCTTGCCGCCTGCTATGATCTCGCCGTCTGAAGGGTATTCCTTCACGCCGAAGCTTTCATAGATGCATTTTCTCGCTTCATTAAGATCCTTGAAATCCCCTCCGTTTATCATCTGGGCCGCAATGTTTCCGATGGCGGTGGCCTCTCCGGGTCCCGCTACGACCCTGCGTCCGGTCTTCCTTGCCGTAAGGCTGTTAAGGAAGGGATTCATTGAGCCGCCTCCCACTATATGAATGGCGCTGAAGTTCCTGCCCACAATGTCCTCTATCTCCGTGATCGTACGTCCGTAGGCATCCACAAGACTCTGGTAAACAACGCTTGCAACCTCGTCTATTCCCTCGGGAACCTTCTGTCCGGTCCTTCCACAGAAAGCCTTTATCTCTTCTGTCATTTTTTCCGGTGCGAGGAAGCAGTCATCATCCACATTGACCCGTGAAGGGAAGTCAAGCTTTGAATATGCCATCTTGCTGAGTTCATCCCAGTTATATTTATCACCCGTCTCATGGCGGACCTGCTGGATTATCCAGAGACCCATAATATTCTTTAAGAATCTGTACCTGTACTCATAGCCCCCTTCATTTGTAAGGTTTGCGGCATGGCTCTCAGGAGTGCAGATGGCGCTCCGGTTTTCGACACCCATAAGGGACCAGGTGCCGGAGCTTATATATAGATTATCCTTTTCATCCGTTGTGGGAACGCTCATTACCGCCGATGCGGTATCGTGGCTTGCAGCCTTGATTACCGTGCAGTCAAAGCCAATTTCTTCGCGTATCTCCTTTTTCAGCGGGCCTACGACGGTCCCGGGCATAACAAGCTCCTTAAATAAGGACCTCTTGAAGCCGAGCTTCTCAATAAGCTCATAGTCCCACTGGCAGGTCTTCGGATCCACAAGGTTTGAGGTTGTGGCATCCGTATATTCACTCATGGCAACGCCGGTCAGGAGATATTGGAAATAATCCGGCAGCATAAGAAGGGTCTCAGCCCTTTCCATAAGCTCGGGATCATTTTTCTTTATTGCCATAAGCTGGTAGATCGTATTGAATATGGCGTACTGTATTCCGGTCCTCTCATAGAGCTTCTCCTCCGGTATGATCTTATAAACCTCTTCATCCATCCCCTTTGTACGGGAATCCCTGTAGCTCACGGGGTCGCCGAGGACCTGTCCGTCCTTATCAAGGAGCACGAAATCCACTCCCCAGGTGTCTATACCGAGGTAATCGGGCTTTTCTCCGGTTTCAGCGCATTTTTTCAAGCCCTTTTTGATCTCATTAAAAAGATAGTCGGTATCCCAGCAGAGATGGCCGTTTTTCTTCTTAGGTCCGTTATCAAAACGGTGTATCTCCTTTAATACTATCTTTCCGTTTTCCTTTGTGCCTATGATGTGCCTTCCGCTGGAAGCACCGAAATCGATGGCAAGATACTTGTTCATGTTTCCTCCTCTTAAATTGCTAAAATTCTGACTTCCTGTCATCCTTCCGGATAGATGCAGCGTATCCCGCTCCTCCTGAAAAGATCGAGCCATTTTTCATCAGGCTTTTCGTCGGTTACGATAATGTCCGCTCTCTCCATATCGCATATCTTTGAGAATGCAATGGTGTCAAATTTCGAATGATCCACCGCCAGGATATGCTCCCTGGAATTATCAAGCATGGCGCGTTTTGCCTCACAGAAAAGCTCGTTTCCGTCGGTTATCCCCTTTACCATATCAAAGCCCTTGCAGCTCATAATTGCCTTATCCGCATTAAAGGCCCCGATGCCCTCGATCGCTCTCGGTCCCGTAAGGGCGAGATACCCTTCCTTCATTGTACCCCCGGAGCAGATCACATTCCAGCTCTCCACGTCCGAAAGCTCTATCATAACCTCCAGGGAATTTGTGATAACCGTAAGCCTGTGCTTATTTTTCAATGCCTTCGCGATAAAAACAGAGGTGGTGGAGGGATCCAGAGTAATGTGATCCCCGTCCTCTACAAGGCCGGAAATAAGCTCCGCTATCTTCTGCTTCCCGGGAATGTTTCTTTTTTTCCGGATATTAAAAGGCAGGTCGATGGGTGAGTCCTCATTTATCACGGCTCCGCCATAGCTTTTCTTGGCGAGACCCTCCTTATCGAGCCTGTCAAGATCCCTCCTTATGGTCTCCTCAGAGACCTTAAAGGATCTGGCAAGGTCGGATACAACAACCTGTCTTTTTACCTGCAGTTCTTCAAGTATTCTGTTACGCCGCTCAAGAGCAAGCATATGATTCTCCTTATTGCAGCATACTGCGAAGCGGTGTGCTGCACGTGACGCGCCACCGCGGAGCGGTTTATTTGCGCGGCACTCTGTTAAACTCGCAAACGCTTCGCTTTTTGCTCGTTATAAAATCGCTGCTGACGCAGCTCTCCGGGTACGGGGCTTATAACCCCGCACCCGAAATCAAGATATTCCCACCACCTAAAGGTGGTGGGTTATCTTGATTATTT
>JAFTEC010000002.1 GCA_017453865.1 Lachnospiraceae bacterium | reverse complement strand
GTCGTTTTTAATATGTACGATTCCAGAACAAACCTGTCCCAGCAGGTAGGGGAGAATGTCAGCGAGCAACTGGGAGAGGAAATCTACAAAACCATTATTCCGAGAAATATAAGACTTGCCGAGGCACCAAGCTACGGCATGCCGATAACCGTATATGATGCAAAATCTGCCGGGGCAGAAGCTTATAGAAAGCTTGCAGACGAAGTATTGAAGGCAAAGTAAGAGAAAAAGATCAAGGAGAAGCAACTGTTATGGCGAAAAAAACAGGACTTGGAAGAGGACTTGACGCACTGATACCCGACAGCGTAGAGGTCGGAAGTAATGCCGAAAGAAAAACGGAAACCGAAAATAAGGATCAGATATTATGGGTCAAGCTGAGCCGTCTTGAACCGGATCCCGATCAGCCGAGAAAGGATTTCGGGGAGGATGAGATAAATGAGCTTGCAGATTCCATAAAGACACATGGCGTATTCCAGCCGCTCCTTGTCCAGAAAAAGGACAGAGGCTATATGATCGTGGCGGGAGAGAGAAGATGGCGAGCCGCCAAGATCGCAGGCCTTAAGGAAGTGCCTGTCATAGTAAGGGAATTCAACGAGCAGGAGAAGGTGGAGATACAGCTCCTTGAGAATCTCCAGAGACAGAAGCTTAATCCTATAGAGGAGGGACAGGCTTATAAGAGGCTTCTTTCGGATTATGGACTAAAGCAGGACGAGCTGGGAGAGCGTATCGGAAAGAACAGGGTAACCATTACCAATGCCATGCGCTTACTGAAGCTTGATCAGCGGGTTCAGCAGATGGTGATCGAGGGAAAGCTTCGCCAGGGGCATGCAAGATCCCTTCTTCCCATTACCGACGCTGATAAACAGTATGAGATGGCACTCAGGATCTTTGATGAGGAAATGACGGTCCGGGAGATCGAAAAGATGGTAAGGGATTTCGTCAAGCCACCGAAGAAAAAAGCACCTAAGAAGGACAATGAGGCACTGGATCTGATACTCAGAAAGTATGAGGACGAGGTAAGAGAAAGCGTTGGTGCGAAGGTAAGCATAAAGGCAAAGGACAGCAAGAGGGGAAGGATAGAAATAGAATACTACTCTCAGGAAGAGCTGGAAGAGCTCGTGAAAAAGCTGAAAGGAGCACAGTAACAGGATAATGAATCAGAGTAATATATTAAATTATCTTGGATTAGGCTGGCTTGATCCGTTTTATATCGTGGTCTTTCTTCTCGTGGTAATACTGGTTCTTTTCATCCTGCATTTCGTGCAGATGGCCAGATTCAGCAGGCTTAGGGAAGAATACGAGAAGTTTATGGAAGGCAAGGACGGGAAAAGCCTTGAGGATCAGTTTGAGGCGCTGTTTACCGACATTTCCGACCTGAAAACAGCGACAAGGAGAGACAGGCGCGATATTGACAGTCTTTTGAAAAACATTCAGACCTGTTATCAGAAGCTGGGGCTGGTAAAATATGATGCGTTCCACGAAATGGGCGGAAAGCTGAGCTTTGCCCTGTGCATGCTGGATAAGAACGATAACGGATATATAATGAATTCCGTACACTCAAATAACGGGTGTTATACATATACAAAGGAGATAGTGGATGGCAAGTCTGCCATCGATCTGGGCTTTGAGGAGAAGGAGGCACTGGAGCAGGCAGTAACGCTGCTGAATTCCAAGGATCACCAGACAAAGGTGATAAAAGAGGCCTCCCTGAGAGCGGAAAGAGCCGCAAGAAAGACCACAGATAAGTAATCAAAATGCACAAGTATTTAAGGGCTATTGGCTTCAGCGAAATAAAAAGCAGAAGGAACCTTGAAAAAATCCTGAATGATGTGATCAGGAATCCAACAGAAAGGCAGTATGTTTCTGCTGCGGATGATACGCTGGCAGTGGAATTCAGGAAAGAATATGCGGATCTTCTCGGGATAACCGTCTGCGGAACATATTCCGAAGATGCGGAATTTGAGTATGAGTATTATTATCCCTATATCATCGGACAAAATGTAAGCTCTGCCGAGGAGATAAACATTGAGCGTCATATTGAAAAGGATTCTTATGCGGGGTTATGCGATGATCTGAAGGTCGGTGTGAGTCTCATCTTCCGTCTCCAGAACCGGCTGGATTATCTCCGCTACAGAAATAACGGATTGAAGCCGGAAAAGAATACCTCAGTGAATTTTGCCGCTATGAGTACCGAGGGTTCAGTGGTACTTCCTCTTATGAAGGATCCCGTGAGGGTCATTGCCGGAAAGGACCGGGAGGAAAACCGGCATCAGCTTCTGGCAGCTGCGAGAGACGGTGACGAGGATGCGATAGACGATCTTACCATGGAGGATATCGATACCTATACGGCGATATCAAAAAAGATCCGGACAGATGATATCCTGTCTCTTGTTGACACCTATTTTATGCCCTGGGGAATTGAATGTGATCTTTATTCGGTCCTTGGAGAGATCACAGAGGGGAGATTAATGCATAACAGTTTGACCAAAGAAGCCATTTATGTTATAACTGTGAAATGCAATGACTTAACTCTTGATGTCTGCATTAATGAAAAGGATCTGACGGGGGAGCCGGCTCCGGGCCGGAGGTTCAAGGGGATTATCTGGCTCCAGGGTCACGTGAATTTCACCTAGCAGAGAGCGTAAGCGGCAGGTCGGAGGTTCGGTCTCCGCTCCGCTCCGGTCGGCGCTGAGCCGACGTCCCCCGGACGTCGAGCGCCCTCTCGTGGACGCTTGGTAACATGAAGGCTTTGCGCTCTGGGAGAAGCTGTCAGATAGCAGGTCTGACTGATGAGGGAAATAAATTAAGGATACAAGTTAATATTTAGATATATGTCTACGTAGCTCAGTAGGATAGAGCGACCGCCTCCTAACACTATGTTAGGACGTAACAATCTGCTAAGGCAGAACACAATTTTACAACATGTCCATGTAGCTCAGCAGGATAGAGCGACCGCCTCCTAAGCGGTAGGTCGGAGGTTCGAATCCCCT
>JAFTEC010000027.1 GCA_017453865.1 Lachnospiraceae bacterium | reverse complement strand
TTCATGAAGGAAGAGGAGTCCATCGACATAGATTCCTACTTCGAGCTTTTCCTTGTGGAGAGCATAATGAAGTATTACGATAACTGGCATAAATAGAAAGATGATCCCGGCGGGATACGGGCCGGGATACTGATATTTTGGAGTATATAAAATGGGATACAAGGATATAAGCTTTGAAGACGACGCCCTCTTTCTTGTTACGGGAGGAGCGGGCTTTATCGGGTCCAATCTCTGCGAGGCCCTGTTAAATAAGGGATGCAGGGTCCGCTGTCTTGACGACCTTTCCACGGGAAAGCAGGAAAACGTTGATATTTTTAAGGATGATCCGGATTTCACCTTTATAAAGGGGGATATCAAGGACCTTGATACCTGCATGAAGGCCTGTGAGGGCGTGACTTATGTAATGCATGAGGCGGCCTGGGGGTCGGTGCCGAGAAGTATAGAGATGCCCCTTTTCTATGAGGAGAATAATATCCGGGGCACCCTTAATATGATGGAAGCCGCAAGACAGAATAAGGTTAAAAAGTTTGTCTATGCTTCCAGCTCTTCCGTTTACGGGGACCACCCTGTTCTTCCTAAAAAAGAGGGGCAGGAGGGAAATCTTCTTTCCCCATACGCTCTTACAAAGAGGGCAGACGAGGAGTACGGAAAGCTCTATTATAAGCTTTACGGCCTTGATACCTACGGCCTCAGATATTTCAATGTCTTCGGGAGACGGCAGGATCCGGACGGAGCCTATGCCGCAGTCATCCCGAAATTTATTAAGCTGCTCATCAACGGGGAAAGACCGGTGATAAACGGTGACGGAAAGCAGAGCCGGGATTTCACCTATATCGAGAACGTGATAGAAGCCAATATGAAGGCCTGCAAGGCAGGGAGCGACGCAGCGGGAGAGGCCTATAACGTGGCATACGGCGGCAGGGAGTATCTCCTTGATATCTATTATCTTCTCTGCGAAGCTTTAGACAAGAAGATCGAGCCCGTCTTCGGTTCCGAGAGGCCCGGTGACATAAGGCACAGCAATGCGGATATCAGCAAGGCAAGGGAAAAGCTTCACTATGACCCGGAGTATGACTTTGAAAGGGGAATAAAGGAAGCAATCGACTGGTACAGGGAAAATCTGTGAGATATATCTGCAGAAAAAAGATACTTTTTATTTCTATGATCATGTCAGCGGTACTGCTGTTTACATGTCTTATTTTGTCTGTTATCTCAAAGGGTGGGAACGAAGGCCGCCTTGTGAAGATAAACGAAGTATGCACATCAAATATCCACGCGTTCATAACTGAGGATGGGGAGCACCCGGATTATGTTGAGATCTATAACGGGGAGGACCGGGAAATAGACCTCACCGGCTGGAAGCTCTCCGACAACAGGAATAATGAGAATGTATGGACCTTTCCGGAAGTAAGCGTAGGAGCCCGTTCTTATCTTCTTATCAGCTTAAACGGCGGGGGAGACGATCCTTTAAGTGTTTCTTTCACCCTTCCCTCAAAGGGTTCGGAGCTCTTTTTATCTGATCCTCACAACAGCTTAATGGACAGCATTGAGATCCCGGAATTAAAGTACGATACGGTCTATGGCAGGTCGGAGGACGGCGCAGGGCTTTTTAAGATCCTGTCACCCACCCCCGGTTCCGGCAATGCTTCCGCAGAGGAAAGGGTATTCCCAAGCCTTAAGGAGCCTGTATTCTCTGCAGACAGTGGTTTCTACGGGGATTCTCTCACCCTCTCTATATCATCGCCGGACGGGGCGGAGGTGAGATATACATTGGACGGCAGCGAACCGGACAGAAATTCCCCTCTCTATTCCGGTCCCATCACCCTTTCAGACGCTTCGGATAAGGAAAACGTATATTCCGTAATAAGGGACAGTTCCGTATTTTATTATGATTATTACAACATCAGGGATTACAGAATGCCTGAAGATAAGCTGGATAAGTGCAATGTCATAAGGGCAAAGGCCTTTTCTGACCGCGGGGAAGAAAGCGAGACCGTGACAAAGAGCTTTTTCCTGGGTTTTGATGATAAGGAAATGTATGAGGGTATCGGGATCGTCTCTCTTGTAGCGGATCCCGACGACCTTTTCGGAAGCGAGAAGGGTATCTATGTCTTGGGAGACATGGGAAGAGAGGCGCTTCAGAGAAGATATAAGAAAAATGAGGAGGCTGCAGCCCTTATTGCAGCCGATCCCACCCTTCCCCTTGACGGGTCCGTAAAGATCGGAAAGGTTGGCTTCAACAGGAATTCCGAAGGGAATTACACCCAACACGGTATTGGCTGGGAGAGGGAAGCGGATATCACTTATTTTAACGAAGATCACGATGACATCATCCTGCAGCAGTCTGTGGGCATAAGGGTTAAGGGCAACAGTTCCAGGCAGTACCCCATGAAAGGCTTTAATATCTATGCCCGGAACGCATACAGCGGAAAGGATTATTTTGACGCCCCTCTTTTTGACGGGAGAAATAAGATAAGCAGGATCGCTCTTTCCGCCGGAGGAAATGACCGCTACACCCTTACAAAGGATCCTTTTTTCTCTGAAAGGATAAGGGAAACAGGCCTTGATGTGGCCTCCGGCAGATTCGGGAAACCCCTCTATCTCTTCTTAAACGGGGAGTTCTGGGGAACCTGTGTGATGTCGGAAAGACTTGAGGAGGATTTCTTTTCCTCTGAATACGGCGTGGATCCGGATAATGTGATCTTCATCAAGGAAGGGGAAGTGGAGGCCGGAAGAAAAGAGGATATCCACTACTATTTCGCCTTTCTGGATCTCTACGAGGGCAGGGACTTTTGCGATGAGGAGCAGTATAGAGAGTTCTGCGATGCAGTGGATATGGACAGCCTTATGGATTACTATTCCATAAGAGTCTTTGCGGAGTACGGCATGGACTGGCCCCACTTAAACTACGGCTACTGGCGCACGAGAGACCCGGAGGAAGGGCCCTACGGCGACTGCAAGTGGAGATTCGTGAATTTCGATAACAATATTTCCCTGGATTATGAAAAGATTGATGTGGATATGTTTGATGTGCTCTTCAACGGGTCGGACATCATCGGCCCCGATGAGCTCTTTACTGCATTATGGGAAAATCAGGACTTCAGGATCGCTTTTGGTA
>JAFTEC010000026.1 GCA_017453865.1 Lachnospiraceae bacterium | reverse complement strand
GTTTTGGTTGTCTTTCTTATAGCGTCGAGAACTATAAGATATCTTATTCAGACAAACAATGCTACCTTATTTAGATGCATAGATTGATAGCGAAACTCAAAACCTAACGATAGCCATCGCGTAAGCGATTTGGTACAATATCATTGGGTAACAGCCATAATCCTTCAGGAGGACACAATTATGCCTTTATTACAACCAAAAGAAACGTATTTTACTGCAGAAGACTATTATAATACTTCTGAGGAAGACCGCGTTGAACTTATTAATGGTGAGTTTTATGATATGGCTTCACCATCGACAACGCATCAGATCATTTCCAGAGAGTTACTAATTGACATCAGCCTCTTTATTCGTGGGAATAAAGGTAACTGTGAGGTTTTCTCTGCCCCCTTCGATGTTCAGCCCGATGAGAATGATGACAGGACTGTTGTGGTTCCGGACATCAGTGTCATCTGTGACAGGGATAAGCTTACGGAACGAGGCTGCAAGGGAGCTCCGGATTGGATAATCGAGATAGCATCTCCCGGAAATATGAGTCTTGATTATATAAAAAAGGTAAGCATATACCGCAGGGCCGGTGTCCGGCTCTACTGGATCGTGAATCCTATGGAAGCTAAGGTTGGCGTATTTGATTTTGGAAATGGCAAAGATATCCCAGAAGAATACACATTTGATGACAGTATAAAAGTAAGTATTTACGACGATCTTTCCATAGATTTTAAGAAAATAAAGGACAGCCTTATCTCATGAAAAAAGCCTTTGCTGCTCCGCTTAGGGAGTATGACACCTTCCTGGATATCGAAAAAAGCCTGAAAAGCCCCGGGATAGTCAATATCGACGGGGCTTCTGATACTGAGAAGGCCCACCTTGCCGCAGCTCTCGGAGACGGGAAAAATACTCTTATAATAACAAGCGACGAAACCAGGGCCGCAGAATTTTACAAAGATATCCGGCTCTACACAAAGGCTGTGGTGTATTATCCGCCGAGGGATCTTATCTTCTATCAGTCCGACCTGAACGGAAACGAGCTTACACGTGAAAGGATAAACTGCATAAAGGCCCTGAACGATAAGAAAAATGTTACACTCATCACGACCATTGATGCTCTTATGGAAAAAACTCCGGGAATTAAGCGTATCAGTGACGCTGTGATCGACATCGACGAAGAAAGCGAGATCAATACTGATGATTTTTCAAGGGAATTAATCCACCTCGGCTACAGAAAGGCTGTACAAAGTGAAGCTCCGGGAGAGTTTTCCGTGCGCGGGGGGATTATTGATGTATTTCCCCTTACTGAGGATAATCCCGTCCGCCTTGAGCTGTGGGGAGATTCCATTAACAGCATTCGCTCTTTCGATCCGGATACGCAGCGCTCTCTTGAGGAGCTTGAAAATGTAAGGATCTATCCTGCTTCCGAAATGGTGATGACATCGGCAGAAAGGGAGGCCGGACTATTAAGGCTGAAGGCAGACTATGAGGAACGTTATTCTGAGCTTAGAGAAAAAATGCTTACCGGAGAAGCCTTCAGACTAAAGAGCATTGTAGAAGAATTCTGCGAGGAGCTTTCAGAAACCGGTGACAGCGGAGCATTGTCATCCTTCAGCGGATATTTTTATGACCGGATGACCTCTCTTATCGACTTCTTTGAACCCTCAAATACCCTTATGATCCTGGACGAGCCTCTTAGACTTTCAGAAAAGGGAGAAGCCGTTGAAAAGGAATTTTCCGACAGTATGCTTACGAGGCTTGAAAAAGGCTATACACTTTCAAAGGCCGCAGATCTTCTGTTCGGAATACGGGAAACCTTTGAAAGAATCGCAGGATTTCCTACTGCCGCTCTCGGGTCTATGCTGCAGCGCTCCGAGCTGTACGATCCCCGGAAAAGCTTCCTTATTAACAGCAGAAGTGTAAATTCATATAACGGATCTTTTTCCTCTCTTCTCAATGACCTCAAAAAATACAGAAAGGAGCATTACAGAGTTATCATCCTTTCCGGCTCCTCTACCAGAGCAAAACGACTTGCAGACAATATTATGGAAGCAGGCCTCACTGCGTTTTACTCGGATGACAGGGACAGGGTTCTTACGGGCTCCGAGATCATGACGATGCAGGGGTCGCTCCGCAAGGGTTTTGAATATCCCGATATACGCTTCGCTGTCATCAGTGAGACCGATATTTTCGGAACTGAACAGAAAAAGAGAAGAAAGAAACGGCACAGCTACGAGGGGGAGCATATTGCGTCGTTTTCGGACCTCATTCCCGGAGATTATGTTATACACGAAGACTATGGTATCGGACAGTATCAGGGTCTTGAGCATATCGAAATAGACGGCATAACCAGGGACTATGTGAAGGTAAGCTACAGGGACGATTCTTCTGTCTATGTTATCGCTTCCAATCTGGATGCTTTGCAGAAGTACGCTTCGAAGGATGTGGAAAAGAAGCCGAAGCTAAATAAACTTGGAGGAAATGAATGGGCAAAGACCAAAGCAAAGGTCAATTCTGCGGTAGCCGGTGTAGCAAAACGTCTTGTGGAGCTCTATTCCGCGCGGCAGAATTCCGAGGGCTTTTCCTTTGCTCCGGATACCGTATGGCAGAAGGAATTTGAAGAAATGTTCCCCTTTGAGGAAACCGAGGACCAGAACCTTGCCATAGAAGCCGTAAAGCATGATATGGAAAGTAAAAAGATCATGGACCGTCTTATCTGCGGGGATGTAGGCTTCGGAAAGACCGAGGTTGCCATACGTGCTGCCTTTAAGGCTGTCCAGGAGAATAAGCAGGTTGCCCTTCTGGTTCCGACCACTATTCTCGCCGAACAGCACTACAATACCTTCCGGGAGAGAATGAAGGACTTTCCTGTGACTATTGAGCTTCTCTGCCGCTTCCGTTCAACCACCGAACAAAAGAAGACCGTAGAGAGGCTGAAAAAAGGTACCGCGGATATCGTTATCGGCACCCACAGGCTTCTTTCAAAGGACGTGGGCTTTAAGGATCTCGGACTTCTTATAATCGACGAAGAACAGCGCTTCGGAGTGACACACAAGGAAAAGATCAAGGAAATGCGGAACAGGGTGGACGTGCTCTCCCTTACGGCGACCCCCATCCCCAGAACACTGCACATGAGCCTGGTGGGGATAAGGGACATGAGCGTGCTGACGGAGCCCCCGAGAGACAGGATGCCCATCCAGACCTTCGTGATGGAATACAGCGACGAAATGGTCCGGGAGGCAGTGAACCGGGAAATAGCCAGAGGTGGCCAGGTGTTCTTCGTGTACAACAGAGTGGACACTATAGCGGATATGGCCGCAAACGTAAGGACCCTCTGTCCGGAGGCCAGAGTTGAGTACGCCCACGGCCAGATGAAGGAGCAGGAGCTGGAGGACATAATGAGCGGCTTCATTCACGGGGACGTGGATGTGCTGGTGTCCACCACTATTATCGAGACCGGAATAGATATACCGAACGTGAACACCATGCTCATCGCCGACGCAGACAGGATGGGGCTTTCCCAGCTCTATCAGCTCCGGGGAAGGGTGGGGCGCTCGAACCGCACCGCCTATGCCTTCCTTATGTATAAGAAGGACCGGCTCTTAAAAGAATCGGCGGAAAAGCGGCTGGCGGCCATAAGGGAGTTTACGGACCTGGGTTCCGGCTTCCGCATAGCCATGAAGGATCTGGAGATAAGAGGCGCGGGAAACGTGCTTGGCAGCGAGCAGTCGGGGCACATGCAGCAGGTGGGCTACGATCTCTACTGCCGCATGCTGGATACCGCGGTGAAGAAGGAAAAGGGAATAGAGACCACGGAGGACTTCAATACCGTGGTGGACAT
>JAFTEC010000025.1 GCA_017453865.1 Lachnospiraceae bacterium | reverse complement strand
TGCTTTCGGAAATTCATCTGGTCTATGGCATGCTCCAGGGTTTCTCTCTGGCTGGGATTCATTACTATGTCCTCGAAGCCGAAATTCGCCTTTACCTTTGTTGCCTTCTGTGTAAGCTCCGAACTCATCTGGTTATAGCAGCCCTGGAAAAGCTTCTCTCTGGAAATGGACTTTTCCTGAGCCATGGTTGAAAGGGAACGGGCGTACTTCAGGGCATCGCTTATCTTTCCGGGAGTAAAAAGGAACTTTGTTGACATTTCCAGCATATCGATACCCTCGTCCAGCGTATAGGACTTTGAGAAGTATTCCCAGCAGGCCTGTCTCTCCGCCGTATCGGGAGTCGGGAGCTCAAGCTCGGTGTAGGCCATCTTTGTGACCTCCCTGAAATCTATATGCTCCTTACTCATTGCGAAAACAGTGATCTCCTGCTCCGTAAGCTTTGAAAAGGCCATGTCCATATAACCGAAGAACTTTTCCTTTTCCTCCTCACGGTAGGAAAGCTCCGTAAGGCAGCAGCAGGAATTTGTAAGTATACACTCCCTGGTAACCGCCCAGAGAGCACGGTCCACAAACTGGAAGTCGTAATTAAACAGCTTTTTGCAATTTATCGCAATGGCCTTGATCTTACGGTCCGCACAGAAATTCTTTACGAAAAACCTTCTTCCGCTTCCCTCGTCTCCGTAATAATAAAAGATCCTGACACCCTCGTCATAGGATATCATCATCTCATTAAGTATCCCCTTATTTGCCATAATGGGATTAAGCTCCTCATTATTGGTGAGCATGGAGATAAAGCGTGAATAGTCCTCATCGAGCTTGTCGGGATTCCTGCCGAAAAGGCAGTCTATTATCCTCTTGTCGGGAGATACGACCGTGGAGAAGGGCATGCTCTTCATAACGCTAAGTGAAAGGAGGGGCAGAAGCTGCTCTAAGCAGGTTGACATATCCCCGTATGCACCGGTTATTGAAAAGCGGTCCCCGTAGAAGACCCTGGCTGCCGACTCAATGGTGGGAGCAGAGAGGTTCATATTCTCGTTAATGATCTGGAATACTCCCGCATAGTCGGTCTGGGTGGATGAAAGGATACCGCAGGCAAAGCAGAATACGGTAAAGGGTTCATACTCAAGCTTTTCGCAAAGCTCATAGAAGGGAAGCCCGGTTCCCCCCTCTACGGTGATAGCAGCCCTTTTCTTTATGAAATCAAGCTTCTCCGTGATGGAAAGGGTACTGACCTTTACCTTTGCAGACTGCTCCTTTTCACCGCTCTCTTCCGAAGAGCTGTCCGAGGCGCCGAAATTCCCGAGAAGGCTTAAGAGCTCCTCGTCAAAGGGCTCATCCTCATCCTCATCCTGATCATCCTCTGTTTCCTCAACGGCTGCTTCCTCTTCCTCCTCCTCAGCCGTTTCCTGATCCCCGGACTCCTGATAGAATCGCTCTATCTTGGCACTGGTCAGGTCGGAAACCACCTCGATATCGGGGTAGAGCACGTTTTTGTAGCCGCCGTCACCGGAAGCATACATGGTCTTCATTTTTTCTATATATTTGTCCACGCCGATATTCACGCAGTCAAATATATACTCCATGTACTCGTTATAATTGTTGAAAGGCTTGCTTAGAAGTTTTGAATCGTATTTATCCATATACTGCTCTCATCTTATTCCCGGGTCTTGAAAACGGCGGTTGCATCAAAGACCGAGGGGCGGGTATTTATTGACTTTTTATCCTCGACCGCAAAGGCTCCCTTATATCTGTCAAGAGGAACCTCCTTTTCCCTGTCCTTATATTCCATCCAGGCAGCCTCCGAATCATAATAAGCATCCGGAAGTGTCTTTGCCTTTTCAACTCTCTGCTGGTCCTTTACCAGTCTGTCGTCAAGCCTCATTCCGCTACGCTTTCTTCAGGCACACTCACTTCAGGCACACTCACTTCAGGCACGCCCACTTCCGCAGGCTCCTCCAGAGGCTCCTCTTCCGGCGTATCCTCTCTGCCTGCTTCCTCTTCAGGTATATCCTCACCGGCTCCGATAAGGGATTTCAGCTCATCCGGATATTCCTCTTCCTTTATCTCCCTTATGGACAGATACTCATTCGCACAATATCCGTTTTTATCGTTCACGGAAACCCTTGACCATTCATCTCCGATATCAAGAATATAGCCCCTGTCCCCGGGATGCATCCTTCCTATTATCTTTGCCCTGATGCTTGGCTCCTTCCTGATATTAAGCCTTCCCGCGGAATTATTCGCTGTAAAGGCGTAATATTTTGTTCCCGTATCCTCCGGGATCTCCTCTTCCTCAGGAGCTTCAGCAGCGGTCTCCGTGGAGGCTTCCTCGCTCGCCTCTTCGCTTTCTCCGGTCACCCCGGAAGAGACCGTTTCCTGATCCTCTTTGTCCTGTAGCTTACTCATGGCAGCTACCCTGTTTTCCTTTTGCTTGTCGATAGCTTCCTCTATGACCGCCTGCTCCTTCTTCGTTACTCTGGTTAAGTTTAGGATCCCCACGGCGAGAAGCGTCACGAAAATATAAAACAGGGCGACAATCATCAATATTCTTTTTCCTATTCCGTTTTTCATCCGTCCCTTCCTTTACGCCGGAAGCTGAATATAGATACCCATTCCGTGACCCTTGCTGCTCTTTGCGTATATGGTTCCGCCGTAATATTCCACAATGGCCTTTGCCTGGGCGAGACCCAGTCCATTGCCGCTTACCCTGTTGCTGCCCTGGTAATTAAGCTCAAAGATATGCTTTGTCTCATCCTCCGGCAGCCCTTCTCCGGTGTCCTTCAAAACGATAAAGATATCGTCCCCTATGGTTGATACCGTGATCACGAGACTTCCGGCCTTCCTCATATACTTTATCGAATTATCTATAATATTCCTGAAAAGTATCAGAAGACGGTTGGGATCTGCCTTTACGAGAAGGGTGCTGTCTGCCGAGGAAATATTGATGGCCATATTCACATTCTTCGCATCCGTCAGGAATTCCTGCTTCGCTGCCTCTGCTATATCAATGATGTTTACCGTCTCGGCATTTTCTTCATCATTGGCAGGAGGCAGAAGTGCTCCGTAGTCGCTCGGTTTCTCCGCCTTTTCCTTTTCAATGCCTGCCATGATAGCTGCTTTTTCCGTCTGGAGTCCGGCGATCTCCTTCTCCAGGCCGCTTGATCTGTCGTTCAGCTCCGCTATATTGTCGTAAAGCTCACTGATTCTCTTTTCCCTTTGATCAAGCTCCTCCTTCAGCGTTTCCAGCTCCTTATCCTTCGCGGCCATCTCCATACCTATATCCTGCTGGTAAGTGTCCGTAAAGTGAGCGGTTGACGCCATATCCGTGTACGTTCTGTAGGAAAAGAAAATGAGACACAGGGAATGCAGCAGTAAGAAAAACACCACAAAATAAGTGTCACCTACAAAGAGACAGTATATGGTGGCCGCATAGAGAATGCAGCCAAATACAAGCAGAACTTTCTGAATAACAGACATAGTAAATATCCTTTCACTTTTTATTTTAGTCCAGGGAAACCCTTCTTCCCTCCTTAATGAAGGCTCCGGCGGTATCAAAGTCATGCGTTGCCATCACCACCGTTGTTCCCTGTCTGTGAATGAGCTCCAAAAGCTTAAATATATCCTTTGATGAACCCGGATCCAGATTTCCTGTAGGCTCATCCGCGAGGAGTATCTTCGGGTCGTTGATTATAGCCCTCGCCATACATACCTTCTGCTTTTCTCCTCCGGACAGCTCCCCCGGATAACGCTTATAGAGCCTGTCTATTCCGAGAAGCTTCAGGATATCGGTTATCCTCTTTTCCGTATCCTTGCCCTTGCCGCCGGTTAAATTAAGTGTAACCTCCAGATTGCCGAATACCGTGTACTCATCAAAAAGCCTGAAGTCCTGAAAGATCACCCCTATGCCCCTTCTGTAAAAGGGTATCTCAGCGGGCTTTATGGATGAAAGATCGCGGCCGTTCACCACTATCCTCCCTCCGTCAGGCTCGGTTTCCTTTAACAGCATATTTATAAGTGTACTTTTCCCGCTGCCGCTCCTCCCCGTAAGGAGGACAAACTCGCCTTCCTCTATAGACTCGTTAAAATCTTCAAATACAGGCTTTTCATCTTCACCGAAGGTTTTTTTGATCTTTTCAAAGCTTATCATCTTCTAACGGATGTCAATCAGCTTGTCAAAGCCTGTCACCCTGAAAACCTCCCTTATGGAAGTACCCGCATTTATTACCAGAAGGGTTCCTCCTTTTGCCTCTGCAGTCTTCTTTCCCAGCATAAGAGCCCTTAAGGCCGCACTTGATATCTGGGGAACTTCCTCCATATTGACTATTACGGTATTTGTAACCATATAGGCTTTGAGGAGCTTTTCCTGAAATTCCGTACTGTTTGAATTGTCCAGCCTTCCTTCCACATCAAGCCGGATACTGCCTTCATTTTTTATTTCCGATATATTCATAAATAAGGGTATCTCCTTCCCTACAGCAAAACCGTGATGCCGTCCATGGAGATCTCCTCGTCCAGAACAGCCTTGCTCTCCTCGGGCAGCTTCGTATTTATGTCAAGGTAGCTGTTGGAGTCGGCTGTAGGCCTCTCATCAAGCTGTGCAATGGAAAAGCGGGTCCTTAAGGGCTTGTACTGATCCAGGATATACAAAGCCTGATGCCGTAATTCCTCTGTGAGATGACGCTTTACCAAAATGGTGACGTCATATATCCCGCGCGCCCTGAAATTCTCCGGAAGCTCTATCTTTTCCTCCTTTATCGCGGAACGCACGAGATTATGTTCTATTATAACAGGTTTTTCCCTGAGTATGATCTCAAGTATCCGTTCAACCGCTTTTCTGGTTCCCTTCATACGGTTCAGATTGTAGGCTTCCTTCACAAGCTGACGGAGCACATCCTCCTTCAGAAAGCCCCCGGAAAGATCCATACCCATCCAGCCTCCGTAGATAATAAGCTGCTCCTCGTTGCATTTATCCAGATCCAGCACATCCGAAAGGGAGTCAATGTCCCTCTGGAAATCGTTGTATATGGATGAAAAGATTGAGACATACCTGTGGAAGAAGCTGTTTCTCTGCCTGAATACCTCCGGATAGGTATCCATAAAGTTATCCCCGGTGCTGTCAAGGACGATATCAGAGATATCAAGTCTTCCCTCGCCCGAAACCTCTATGGCTATAAAGATATACTGTCCCGAAACATCATATAAAAGACAGTCGGAGCAGGTTTTACGGACCGCACCCATTCTTTTCATAAACTCTGTCTTCTCCCTTACATCCGCTTCCTCCCCGCAGAGATATTTATCGATATCCATTCCCGCGGCCTCGGAAAGGGTATCCTTATAATCGGTGGAAAGGATATAGACTGTAACTGCAGCCTCATCCGATCCCGCTGTCTTAAAGAAAAGCCTGCCCCATCCCGCTCCCTTTACGGTGGAATCTATACCCTTAAGGAATATCGCATGGAACATCTCATTGGGATCAAAGGTTAAGGTCGTCGGGCTTAAGACCGGATCATAGCTGAAGCCCTTGTGGCTTCCCTGCGTTATTCTGTTTTTTCTTATGGAATATCTGGGCATAAGCTTCTATGCCGCTCCTTTCATCAACGGACCGCTGATGACATCAGCTGCCCACTATTTCTATATCCAGGTTCCCGGGGTACAGGAGACAGTTTTCCTTCGGATATATGTTTGAATCCCTGAGAACCGCATATTTTACGTTCTCCGGCCTGATATAGAGCTCATAGACATCCTCCACACAGTCCAGCTCATCCATAGCATAGAAAACATCCTCGAAACGGAGCACGTCGCCGAAATTATTATCCCCGGAAATATAATCAAGCCTGCTTCTAAGTGCCGCCTCTATACGCTCAAGTGCATCGCTTATATGTCTCTTCACATATACCGTGGTCTTAACGGATACCTTCGTATATACGGGTGACAGTATCTGGAACCTCGTGGTGATAAGCCTTCTTTCGGAAAGTGTATCATGGATCGACTTCCTGTATTCCTCGGAAAGAGTTGGAAATTCCTCGTCCGTTCCCGGCATCACGGCGATATGGACTATGTTCTCCATCTCATCCATAACGGCTCTTGTCTTCCTGATGCAGAGCCCCGGTGTAGCCGCCACCACTCTCTCGTAATCACCTGCGGTGGTACAGGTGTAGGGAGTAAAGATATCCTCCCTGAAGCGGCTTCTTACCTCCTCAAGACTCTCCCTGTATGCCCCTCCGTTTCCGGGTCCCGGATTATAAAATACCGGATCTCCGTCAATTTCAAGGCCCTTCAGGCTGTTTCCTGCCCTGATATTGCCTCTTGCCCCGTCCGTTATCGCAGCAGAAGCCATAAAAAGTTCAGCCCCTATGTAGTCCCCCGCATCCTCTATCACTATCTTTCCGTCATTCTCAAGGAGATGGAAGGTCAGGGCGTCACCCTCATTTTTCCCGGGACGCACGAAATTATAGATTTCCCCGCCATCCTCATCATATCTCTTTGCTATTAGGCAGAAGCTGTCGGGAACTATATGCTTTAAGGGAAGCTCCAGCTCCTGGTCATCATAGCCCAGGACCTGTCCTATGCGGTACCGGCGCATAACCTCCTCGCTGTAAAGAACGACACGCACAGCATCCTTTGTCTTAAACGGAGCATAGCCGAAGGCTTCTTCATCAAAGGTCAGTGAGAATCTCCTCTTTCCTTTTCTTTCGTAGAGACAGCACCTGCCCTTTTTTCCGTATCCTGTTACCAGCTCATATCTTCTGTAGGAGGATCCCTTCTTTTCCTTGGCAAATACCAGCACATACTCGTCCTCGAAGGGACTGGTTATCTCCAGCCTGTCGGTTTTCTGGCTGGTGATGGAAAGTGATCTTGAGTTTTTCTGCCATACCTCGAAGAGAAAGCCGTTTACGGACTTGAATCTCGGTACCACGTCATAGCTTGCGTGGGTCAGTGTGGCTCTTATGCAGTAGCCCTTTACGGGAGCTCCGTCGTAGGGCACGGCCTTTATTTCCGGTATCCTGAATTTTATCTCTCCGCTTAGAAGAAAGGCTCCGGTATAATCATGAACCTTAAGCTCCTTAAAGCCCTCTGCCGTATAATACTCCCACTTTATCGATGCAAATATATTGTCCGAACGGTCGGTAACCGGATTCCGGTTGAATCTGGTATCCATGGAGATATAGAAGCAGGTGTCGCTTCCGCAGTCCGGAAAGGCATTTGATACAAAGTAGATACTGTCGCCGGTCTCAGGCTCCTCTCCGAATACCCTGGCCGACATCCTGAATTCCCTGTCGCTTAAGAAGCTGTAATCATGGAAGGAGCCTCCGAAATAGGAGAATATCCCCGTAAGATATATGCCTCCCGTATTCACGGCCTTCTTAGTCTCAAAGATAAGATCCCCAAGCTTAAATCTCTGGTTTGCACTCAGGCGGAAGCTCTTCTCCGTATTCACGGGAGAGAGGAGGACCCTTGCACACTTTGCCCTTGAGGGTGTGAAGCCCGCCATCTTCAGGAGCTTAAACCTGGTCTCGTAGTCGAGATCACTTATGTAGCTGCCCTGAAGCGCTTCAAAAGCTATGAGGTTTTCCAAAATGGTTATTCCGGGATCGGAGGCATTATAGTTTGTCCATTCCTCCGATATAAGGGGAAGGGTGGTAAGGGTATCCGCCATCCTCTCCTGATATGTTCTTCCCGAGATCTCTTCTATACGCAGCATCTGTCTTTCTCCGTTAATCAGCTGACGACAGGTTGATATGTACCTTGTGTTCTCCTGACTTTACGACCATGAAAGGACTGACCTTCAGATCCGACAGGTCGGTTTCATGGGCGCCGTCCCTGTCAACATAATTGGCTATTACAGAAATCTTCCTTATCACAGCCTTACTCTTTAAGGAGGATAGCTTCATCTTGATCTGGCTTATTTTGGGAATGACTCCTATGTCCCAGCCCGGATCCTCACCCTCCGATACCGGATTGAAATAATACTTCAGAGCGCTTTTTATCAGGTTCTGGGTTTCGAAGCTCTCGTCTATGCTTCCCACGTCAGCCCAGACATTTACCGATACGCTCACAAATATGGGCTCCACTATATGGATATTATCGGGAGATATCGTTACCGACGAAATGGTGAGAAGATACTTCTTAAGCTCCTCGGAGATACTGTGGAAGGAGAAGGATCCGTCAGCAAAATCCCTCATAAGGAGCACGAATGAAACGTCGGCGTCATTATAAACCCCGTTTATGGTATCACCCTCAATGCAGGCCACCTTGTCTATGCTGTCGGAGTAGCTTAATATCGACCATTTATAGTCATTTGCGGATACCAGTCTCCCACGGCCGTATATCACATTTGCACCCCGCCTTAAGGCAGCGTGGACCGTTTCCATATTGGAGCCGCCGTAGGAGCGGACAGGGTTTGTGACACTGTCCATATAGAGCTCTGTTCCGGCAAATTCACTTATCGCTCCAGCCTCCACATTGCCCTCATAGCCGTTGCTCACACGGACACGTACCTTGAAAGATACGTCATCCACGACCCTTGGGATATCCGCCTTCTTTCCGTCGGAAAATATAAGCTCATTTACGGCCCTGTCTATCATATAGACCCGTCTGCCGTTTTTGTTTAAGAAGCTGTCTGTTTCCTCCCACTTCACGTATGCAGCGGATACGTTTCCGAGCATATCATACTCAACACGGATGGACCCGGGATCATTATCCTTCATGCGCTCTATCTCCTCAGCGGAAAGAGCTCCCTTTTCATTCACCCATACCTCGGCGTCCAAAATATTCCCCTGCGGAAGATTGAAATGGAGGTTTGGTCCCGACTCGCTTATATAATAATTCTCTTCGTTGCCGGTGACTATATTTGAAACCCCGATAACATTGACCAGTATCCTCTGTATCCTCGGCAGGAACAGGCTGTTCTCCGAAGCACTCTGAGCGTGCACCCGGCTTATCCTTATCCATATCCTCCTTCTGTCCTCCAGAGTCACAAAGGCCATATCCGACGGAGGTATGAACATTATCGAACCGGATCTGGAGAAATTCAGTGTATGATCCACTACCTTCATCCTTTTGAAGCCGTGTATGGTACTGTATTCAAAGCGGCACTTTAGGAAGCTTGTATTGATCACCTCCGAAAGCTCGAAGTAAATACTTACCGGTCCTCCCTCCATTTTTTTGTCAAAGCCGAGATACAGAGCGTCATCACTGTATTTCCCGCCAGACAGTATTATAAAGCTTCCTCCGGCTTTTACATCCTTTGTGATCTCCCTCCTCTGGGTACCGGCAAAGAGGAAGGTTCTCCCGGGTGCCACAAAATGCCCGCGGAAGGAGAAGGATACCTTCATATCCGAGATTATGGGATAATGATGTATTCCGGGTCTTAAGAAGCAGTTGTCGGATTTTATGAGCCTCATCCTTATGGCCCGTCCGATATAGGCACCGCTCTGTGTGACTGCCCAGTCATCGGGGCAGATAAAGGATATCTCATAATCCCCTGCGTCAACACGGGCGAATATCTCCGACACGTCACTGTTGCAGCGGAGCTTCCTCCAGCCTGTTCCGTTAAAGTATTCGAGAACTATCTCATCCGCATATGCGTCAGCCGGAATGTCCGCTGCGATGACCTTCGGCTTTTTCTTGAATATCTTCAGCTGTACCTCTTCCTCCTGCTTGGTGAGATACAGTCCCTTTTCCCCGTAATTCACGTGGAAGGTAAGGGTTATCAGCGCCCCTCCCTTCGAGAAATATACATCAGACCCGAGATAACATTCATTATATACGGAGAGCGTATCGGTAAAGGGCTCGAACTTATCGGTATCCATATCGATGCTTCCGTCATTTACAAATTCCAAAGGTCTCTCCCGACCCGAGGATGAGAGCGAGATCCCATCCGCCTCAATGTCCTGCTTAATGGTGTCTTTGGCTTCCAGTATTACGATCGCATACTCCCTGTTGCCGAGATTGAATTTGGCATTCGGATCATGCTTTTCAAGCTCGAAGGTCTCTCCGTCCTCCTTCAGCTCCACCCTGTCAAAATCCTTAAGCCCGCTCTTTGAATAGTATCTGAAGCGGAATTCCTTATTCCCGATCCTTTTATTCAGCTCCGGATTACCCGAAATCCTTATATAGATGGGCTCATCCTCCAGATCAAAAACGGATTCATGGTAAAGGATCAGGATGCTCCTTGCGATATTTCCCTTTTCGGAGAAAAGTACAAAGGGCCGTATTGTATTTCTTCCCCGTTCCTCTTCCGTTTCGGTTTCTTCTTCGTTTACCTCGGCTTCTGCCTCAATCTCCTCCTCTTCATCGCGGATCTCCATGCCTTCGACTATTTCCGGATCCCGGTATTTCCCGAGAAGAGGCACAAAGGTGCCCTCCTCCCTGTCTGTCATAAAGGCATCGACTATCCTTGAGTTGGTAACGTATATCTCCCTGTCGGTCTCGAAAAGAACGCTCCCGCTGCTGTCCGGTCCGGATGCGGACACGAGTCTGGTTCCCTTTCTCACCATTGTTCCCGGTACCGAGTTCTCTATAAGGTTAAACTGTACAAGGCTGCCCGCAGGCTTGGCAGGCTTAAGGGAGATGTCAAGCATGTTCACGAATTCCGCATGATACCTGTCCATCATACGGTTTACGAGTCCCACATTCTCCTGCATCTGTATCGCAAAGATCTTTGCGATGGCAGAGCCTATGTCCGGATCGCTTCTGTCAAAATGCCACTCGGGCACATACTGTGCGGCCAGCTCCTCTATTCTGTTTTCGGTGTCCTGTACGGAGCAATCGTAAAGCTTCATTTATGATCCGCTCTCCTCCAAGTCGTTATACTCGCCCTCATAGCCCTCGGCTATCAGATCCCCTTCCTCGTTCTCACTCATCTCCTTCGTACCGTTATCGAGATAGAAGGGAAATACCATATTGTCCCGGGTATTGGTATCCCGTACCAGATACTCAAGGTTTATGTATATCACACCCTGCTTTTCCCTGTATTCGGTGATCACATCGAGATCCGCGACCCTGGGCTCCTGATCCATTATGGTCTGGATGATATTCCTCTTTAATATGGACATCATAGTGGTCCCGGTGTCCATAAAGGTGAAATTCATTATGTCGGAACCGAAGGATGGACGCACCAGTCTCTCCGTTCTCTGTGTCATAAGTATAAGATATATCGATTCCTTTACCGATCTGTTTCCGGAAACCGTCATGAATCTTCCTGTTGCCGGATCGATCTCTACCGGGAACTTACATCCCGTACCCAGAAATTTGTTTTCTGCCATAGCTTCTCATTTCCTGTTAACCAAGTTTTATCGGTGTTCCGGAAACCTGCACCGCACCGCTGCTGCTAAGCTTCACCATTGAGCTTCCCTCTACGCTGACATTGCTTCCCTTGAATTCCGCTTTACCCTGACTTTCAAGGGTCAGGCTCTCATCTGTCTGTACTGTAAACTTCTTTGCCTTCAGAGTGACCGCACCCGTGTCTCCGTTCATCACAAGGGATATATTGTCTCCCACCGTGATCGTAAGCTTCTTTGCAGCCGTGATCTCTATATGTCCCTTCTCATCATCGGTGGACAGGCGTACAAGATTCTTCTTGTCCTTGTCGGCGATCTCGATCTCCTTCTTTTCGTTGTCCAGGAGGATATGATGGGTCTCAAGAGCCGTCACCACCGTGATCTTGTCCTTGGCTCCCGGATCCTCTCCGCCGCCTTCGTTCTCGTCCGGAACTATGTCCTCAAAGATAATGGCACTGCCGTTTTTGGTGACTATCTTTTTGTACTTATTTTTCTCATCCTTGCTTTTTGTGAGTATCTGGTCATTATTCTTCGGGATACATCCGATGATATAGGGTCTGTCAATATTACCCTGCTCAAAGGCTACCAGCACCAGATCCCCTATCTCGGGAATAAAATAGTGTCCCCAGGAGGTTCCGGCGGAGGGCATTACCACCTTGGGCCAGAGAAGCCTTGAATTATTGGCTTCATCCTCGTTTCCCTGTCCGTTCTGGTCTCCGTTTTCATCCTTTACTTCTTCCCTTGAAAGAAGTATCACCGAAACCCGTCCCGGCATGTTCTCATCATAGTTCTTTACGACCTTTCCGAGCATGATCCCCACTATCCTGGAATCACCGGTATCCGTCTTCTCTATCTGTTTTTTTGATACATCCTCTATTATGTCAAAAATCGCCATCTGTTTTTCACTGCGCTCACTGCTTTATTGAATTTGCGACGCCCTCTATCTGTATCCTGTAGGATTCATTCCCGATCATATGCCTGACCCTTCTCAGGTAAAAATCATTATCCAGAGGTTCTCCGAAGCCGGAGAGCGTAACAAAACGTCCCGGAACCACCTCCGGAAGCCCTGTAAAGGATGCGCTTACGCTTCCGAAGCGGTAATCTATCGTATCCATAAGGTACTGCGCCCTGTATCCCGCATCATCCTTGCTCTTTGCGGTGGGATCTATATACACGAGGGACTGCTTTTCAACCAGAGGCTTTGCCTTGTTTCCGAGGGAGATCTTCGTTGTGGTCTTCTTCGTATTCCCTAAGAACTTACCATCCTCCATATTGATATTCCTGACCTCAACGGAGCGCACTATACCGCTGATGTCATAGCCGATGTCGAGAGCACCCACTCCGCAGCCCGGGGAAAGAACGATCAACGGCGTCGTATTTTTCTTCGCCTCTATAAAGTAAAGATTGCCTCCGACTATGAAGAATTCAAAATTAAATTTCTTTGCGGCCTTCACAATGAATTCGTAATCACTTTCCTCCACCATCTCGACCCTTCTGTCGGTGGTTCCGCTTTCCCCCTGTCCTTCCTGCTTGTCAGGGGTATCGGTGATATTAAGGACGGTGAAATCATTACCCGTTTCATCCTTCTGGGAAAGGAAGGTATTTGTCTCCAAAACCTCCTTGACCGCGTCGGAATAGAATTTTGCCTTCAGCCTCTTGGAGTGGCGGTTTGCCATCATAAGACCCTTGGCGTCCATTGCCGTGACCTCCACGGAGGGTATCTCGTCCTCAATGGAGGGAGGGATGATAAAATGGACCCTCGCTATAAATCCCCTGAAGATCTCACGGGAAACGTTTCCGTAGCCCGTGGCAATGACGATAGAGGAGCCAAGAAGCATATACTTCTTTGTTTTCTCTACGTCGAAGCTTTTTGAGTCCGCATTATAGGAGCCCGCAAGGGTGACCGTTGCAACCGAGGCTTCGTAGCCGCTGGTAAGATCCACGTCAAGCCCCGTGATCATAAGGTTTTCTTCCTTGGACAGTTCCTTTCCGTCCACCGTAAGCCTTACTATCGGGAACTCAAACTCATCATATGTTTCGCTTAATTTACTGTATTCAAAATCCGCCATATAAACTATAGAAAGTCAGATATTCAGAAGATTTCCGAACATCTGGTTCTGCTTGACATAGCTCCTGCTTCCCAATTCTCCCGAAGTGGCATCATACCACTTTATTTCCTTTGCACCAAAGACCTCTCTGTATTTATCCTGCCATACCTTCAGGGACTTTTTGGAAAGATCCTTATCGACACAGATCATACCGAGATCCACATGGGCTCTTACCGGCTCTCCCATTACATTGAACATGACATAGGTTGCGGTCACATTTCTAAGGATCCCCTTGTACTCAAAATCCCCCCAGTGAAATATTATCTTCCTCGTATAGCGGTTCCGGAGGGCTGCTATGAAGGCCTCCACATCCTTCTGTATCGACACCTTCTTTTTCCCGCCTATTGAAAGACCGGCTTTAACGATCCCTGTGGTAACACCGGTGGGAGAAAGGTTGATCTTGTCGCTCATAAAAGCATCCTGCGGGTCGCAGCTGTCAAAAAACAGAGAGACATTTAAGCTTATGGTGGTATTTCCCACGGTATAGGCCGCACTCTTCGGAGGCATCCTATGCTGATGCTCTCCCGGCTGGTCCGGAGGAGCCTGACCGTCATTCCTCTTCGGTTTCTTTCCGGAGGTATAATCAAGCTTCTGAATAAGTCCGCCCGCATAGCCTGTAAGCTGAAGCGTGGACGGATTAAACTGTACCGTATAGAACCGGCTATTCTGCTTGGCATTATCTCCGCCGGCACCGTTATTGCCTCCCTGTCCGTTTATCGGTACGGCAGGCAGAGGCGGCTTTGATTCATCCAATCTTTTGTCTATCACCTCGATAACGGCCTTTTCGATAATTCCCAGATTATCCAGGGCACCGTTCCCTATTGATTCCAGGCCTGACATAAGTGTGTCCGTTACACCCATTTTGTATCCTCCCTAAAGCTTCAGGTTCAGAAGGCTGTTATTCGTAGCCTTTCCTATTCCGCTCTGGATCTTGTCTCCAAGGCTCTGCTCCGTAAAGGTAGACTCAAAGGCATCCATCCAGTATTTCTCATTATAATTATATTTCGGAAGCTGGTCACTTTCCGTCAGGGCTTCATGGTCCTCACCCTGTCTTATCTGCATTGATACCTTTCCCCTTACGGGATAGCCCTTTTTATTGAACATGGTATAAGCGGCGGAAACCTGTGTGACCTGCCCTCTGAAGCACATGGCTCCCCAGAAAAAGATCACATGTCTCGCAGGCTCTATGGTAAGGAGCGACAGGAGCCCATCCATCTGATCCTGCACACTGTATTTCCCCTTTACCGCGCTTGAAACCGCGTTGATGGTATTTGATGCCGAAAAATTGGTGATGGGGTTATCTCCCAGCATAAAGGAATCCATATTGTTCACATCATCAAAAAGGAGCTCAAAGCTAAGCGTCGTGGAGGGCGGAGCGTCATACTGCTGCAGCTGTGTATTTCCGGCGTCGCCGCTGTACTTCATCTGACGGCCCGCGGTGGTGTCAAGCCTTAAGGATGAGGGGTTATATTCCACCTCTATCGCAATATAACCGTTCTCCTCAACCATGCCCTTTATATCGGAATATTCGGAAACAGCATCGCCCTTTAAGGCCGCACTTGCCTTTTCCATAAGCTGGTTTTCAATCTCTACCGCATCCTTTATACCCTTTTCTATCGCTTCCTTATCCGGGTTTTCCGGATCCAGATTTCCCACCTGGTTTGCGTTCCTGATACAGAGGACAGCCTTTGTAACGGCACCTATTGTGCTTTTTAATAAATTTTGTGCACTCTTTTCAATTGCCACTTATTAGATCCCTCTTCTGCTCTTTTCATTCCTTAAACGCTTTTCGAGCTTATTCAAAACCTGCTCGGAAATGGCTCCCATACGGGATCTTACACCCCTGTCAACCATTTCCTCTATGTCCATGACCTCTCTGTCTGTAAAGGAGGTATTCGTGGTATTTACGACATTTCTCGTTGTCACCGTATTCCGGACGGTTGTCTCATCCTTTGTTTCACGCTCCCTCTTTACCCTCGAGTTCCGTCTTAATTCCTCTATGTTCTCCTGTATCTCCTCGATATCAAGAGTAGCATTTTCCCTGAAGATAAGCTCTTCCCGTCTTTCGTTTCTTTCCTCCGGAGCTTCCTCTGTCTTTGGCTCCTCCCTTTCCTGAAGCTTCCTTATTTCCTCGGCTGCTTCGGCAAGGTTACTGTTTACGAGGCTAAGGTTACTCGCTGCAGCCCGGGGATCATCCATATACTGTTCGATAACATTGAATATCTCTCCCGAGCTGTCAGGGAATATCCTCACTATCTCATGGAACAGCCTGTCCCGTCTTTGATCCTCGCTTAAGTCCTCTTCGCTTATTATCGATGAAAGATCCACATTTTCATCGAGAGCTCTCAGGGCCTCTCTTCTGGTACGCTCAGCTCCCCCGGTCTCCTTTGTCTCTCTTTCAAAGCTTTGGATAAGGGACATCATCTCATTATATCTTTCGATATTGCTAAGGTTTCTCTCATTAAGCCTTATAAGCTCCCTTTCAAAGCTCTCAGTCCCGTGATCCTCAGTGATATTCGTTATATTTTCTTCTTCCGTTACGGGGAAGCTTATATCCGCGCCTTCGATATCCGTCTCATTCCTGTATGTATCTCCGGTCCTTATATTTTCCTCTGAACGGATCTCAGTCCTCTCAAGGCTTTCGGTGCTGTACCGCCTCTCATCCGATGTGTTTACGCTGCTTTCATATTTTTTAATGATCTCTCCGGCGATCTCCACCGGAGCTGTCGGATGGACCGCTTCGGCACCCTCAAAATTTACCTCGTTCCTGTAAAATCCTATGTTTTCAGTGCTATCGGACCTTTGAACCTCTATATTGACTTCGTTTCTTTCCGAAAGCCTGCTCTCATTTCCTCCGTATTCGTTTCTTAAGTATTCCTTATTTATCTCCTCCGGGCTTTCCCTGTAGGTGATATCCGCTCCTTCAACTCTGTATTCGTAATTTTGAATGTCCCCCGCCGCGTTCATCTCCCGGGAGAAATTGGAGATCCTTTCAAAAAGATTTTCCGAGGAACGGAAGAGTATGCTCCGGAAATCAAACCACTCATTATTCCCGTAGGAATGCTTTTCCATTGTGCTGCTTATGATATTCTTTGCTATATCAAGGAAATGGGCGCTGCCAAGGCTTTCTGTTATGTTGATATCGGTTTTTTCACGGCTTATAAGCTCCCGTTCATAGGAATTATAGTTCCGTTCCAGGATATTTTCCGTTCCGGTCCCGTAAGCTCCCACGTAAGCCGTGTCAGAATCCTCCTTCTCTCCTTCACCCTCGCTTTCAAGGTAGATAAGCTCCGGATTAGCCCCAAGTACCCTCTCTCTTATCCTGTAAGAGAGTATCTTCTTCGCCGACTCGGTCTGTCCGGTCACGGCAAACTCCGAAAAATTCAGGCTGTTTTCGGTAATACTCCTGTTGAAATTCGATACTATCTGGTAAACGGCTCCGGTTTCCAGCCGGTTCATTATGCTGCGGGAAAGGAAGAGCCCGTTATTCCTTTCCTCAAGGCTGTTCATCCGGTTTATGAGTCTTTGGAAGCTTTCGTTTATATGATCTCCCTCGTCAAAGATATCTCCGAGGAGATACATATCGATGAGCCTGTCCTCTTCCCTTAACTCCTCCACATACTGCCTCAGCTCCCTCATAAACCTGCGGTCATCCCTTATGCCTATCTTATTGAGAACATCCGTGATATAGGCCCGGTCCTGATAGGTAAGGCTTGCATCCGCCGATACCGCGATCCGGTTCAAGACATTATTTATTATCTCCAGCTTTTCCTCATTGCGGCTGTTTATCACGGTGTTTCCGGAGACTGTGGTGAGATCTCCCTCGGCGAGATAAACCTCTGGCGGCGTATTTGCAATGTGGAGAAGCTCCTCCGATCCGATCTCACGTCCCAGAAAGGAATAATTGGCGCTTATCCTGTCATAGAAGCTTTCGTTTATTTTTACAAAGCTTCTTCTTGCTTTTATTTCAATTGGTGAACGAAGCTTCAGCATTTATACCTGCTTGCCGGATTCGACCAGGATATCGGCCATCAGCGCACGCCTGTTTGGAGGGTAGATACTGGCCGCTTTCTCACGGTCTGCCTTACTGTCATTCTTTGAATAGTTCGTTTTGTGAGACGTCCCGCCTCCGGTGTATGGATCGCCTTTATTAATGGTCCAAAGAGCCGCCCTGTCATTCTTAGCCTTATCCTGCATGTCTTTCTTTGAAAGATTTATGCTTCGGTTTTTCTCATGTGAGGTTCCGCTGCCAGTATATGGATCATCCTTATTAAGGGTCCACTGTCCGGCCCTGGGATTTATTTCCTTATTTACCATTTCAGTCTTACTTGGGTTATTTTTCTCGCGGTTACCTCCGCCTGAGCCGCCGCTCCCCTTATAATCCGTACCGCTTATGGACCAGCCGCTGCCCTTTTCCCAGGCAGGGCTTATCTGGTTGATCGTAAAGAGCTCTCTGTATGCTATGGTAGTGGTCTCGGTAAGAAGCTTACTCTGCTCGGCATTCAGCTCTCCGTATTCCTTTGCGGTCACCGTGCAGCCCGTAAAGATATAGGCTCTGGCACAGTTTGTAAAGCTTATATTGTCAGCCCAGCCGGGCGCCGGGCTTCTGTTTACGTAGAGAATAAGGGGAAGGATAAGATCCGTTCCCAGAGTCAGGGGATCCAGAAATCCCATATTGAAATCGGCACTACCGGAAACTCCCACGTAGCGCTCCACCTGGAAGGTAAAGGGCTTTGAAATGGGCTTTCTCAGGAGGTGAACGTAGTCATTAAGCCCGCCCTCCTGATAGTAGTCGAATTCATTTTCCTTGGTGAAGACCCTGACGGAACGGCAGGGCAGCATAAATGCGGCCTCCACCTGCAGAGCAAAGGCATAGCTTACCGCCGGGTTCAATATTGCATTTTTTTGTGTTCTGTCGTAATTTCCGCCTGACATCTTCTCTCCGCTGTTACATATTAAAGCTCAGGGGCTTCATATCAAGTATACTCTTTTCCTTCTTCTCTTTCGAGGGATTGAGGCTCGCGTTGATGGTGGAGATCTCACTGCACCACTTCCGCCTCTGCCTGTGCTCCAGCTTCAGGACATCATCCTCGCTCCAGTGGAAATAGTAGGATATAAAGGACATCTCCTTATAAAGCTCATCCTCGGGGTAAAGCCTCATCCCTCCCCGGTAAAATTTAGGGGTACCTCAAAGCTTTTGCCGCAGTCCGGGCATACCGCCGTAAGGGTAGGGGGCTCAATATCATTTATCCTCTGGTACATATCCTGGAGAAATGCGAGATCGGCGGTAAAGAGCTTCTCCACAAGAGTCGCCGTTATGCTGTCGACTCCCTCCAGCTCGGTTATCACACGGCTAAGTATCACTATGGTAAGATATGAGGGATTCTGCAGAACTCTCGGATCCCTGGTCGCGTAGATCTCGTCTCCTGCCGTGGCGAGTCTCATTTTTCCTCTCCTGTGCAGCTCTCCCGCCGAATCCATATATCCCTTCGGTAAAGTGAATTCATAGATCGTTTCCATATTCTCTCCTGACTCCTTGTTGATTTGCGTGACCTTGTCCGCTTTAGAGGATGCATAAGCCGGAGCTTATGCATCCAAAAAACGTACAAAACCCTTTTAGTTGGGTATTACCAGTTCCTCATATGCAAGCTCCACGCTTTCAATAGCAACGTCAGAGTTCTTCGCATCAAGGTCGGGAGCATTGTATTTTGCTACCCAGGCATTGGTAAGAGTCCAGGTTCTGGTACCCGTAGGCGATGTCACCGTCTGAGTGGGCGCACCGGGATTGATATCGATAAGCTCTATCGTCACATCATATCTCGGCATCTGTCCCCTTGTCTCGGAAACACACTCCTGTATCCAGGTCTTGAAAGCACTCTCAAGGATGTAACCCATACGAAGGGTAACATTTCCGTGCTTAACCAGTCCGGGGATCTTCACGGGAGCAAGGGAGCCTGAATTACCCTGCCTGAACTCTATTACATCCACCGAACTTTCCACTCCTGTCACTTCGCTGAAAGCAGCTGTCCCGGCGATCTGGGAAACAGTGACCAGGAAATTCATTTTTGTCAACGGATAAAATGATCCTTTACCGTTATCATAAGTATTAGCTGGCATAGTTATCTATTTCCTTTCTTAAGTTTAGTATCAGCCCTCTCCGCCGCCTGCTTCCGCTGTGAACTGAGTGATGCGGAAGATTACAAACTCAGCGGGTCTCGAAGGAGCAATTCCTATGTTACAGATCAGTCTGCCGTTCATGATATCGTCCCTTGTCATTGTCGAAGGTCCGATCTCCACGAAGTAACTTGTTGCCGGTGAATCACCAGCCAGCATTCCGTTTCTCCACAGACCATCCAGGAAACCGGAAATAGTGATCTCCACTCTCTGCCACAGTGTGTTGTCATTAGGCTCGAATACAACCCAGTTGGTATTTGCCTTGATGCTTTCCTCAACAAAGATGAAGAGCCTGCGTACGTTGACATACTTAAAGGAGCTGTTGCTGGAGGCAGTACGTGCACCCCAGATACGGATCCCCTGTCCGGGAAGGGCCCTTATAAGGTTTATTCCCTCCGGGTTCAGGATATCCTGCTCATCCTTGGTATAGTTTGTCTTGAGACCGGTACAGAACACGATCTCGTTTGCGGGTGCCTTATGCACGCCCCTGTTGATGTCGGTACGTGAGAAAACTCCCATGACAGCCCCTGAAGGAGGGATAAAGTCTGCCTTATTGGAGGAACGGTCAAATACCTGTATCCAGGGATGGTACATAGCCGCATAGGTCGAATCGATCATATTGCGGTATTCAATGAGGTCAGAGGTCTTATAGAGATCTCCGGGCATATCCAGAACAGCGAAGCGGCTGTGAAGATTCTCACAGTGGCCCACAAGGGCAACGATCACTTCGGGCATGGTGATGCCGGGAACCGCCATCATGCTGACAAGGTTATTCTCTACAAAGGCCTGTATACCGGTCCTCTTGCCGGGGCCGTTGTCCTCACCGATAAATGTAGCTGCGTTTACCTTGGAAACCGAACCGTCGGTTCCTCCTTCAAGGAAGAAGGCTCCGCTCTCCATCTCGTCGCCGAGGATTGCCTCAACGGGATTCTGGGCTTCCTTAAGCTGTCCGACTTCAACCTTTATAAGCTCGCTGCCTGCAAGACGTGTGGCGATATATCTGGGATTGTCGACATTGAAGCTGAGCTCTGTATAGTTCTCGGCCTCGTCGCCGAAGCGTACTCCGAGATCAACCGTAACGAGATAAAGCAGTGCCTTGGGGATAATAGCATCATCCACCGCATTGGCGGGGAACTCGTCCTCGAAGGTCACGATGTTGTCAAAGATGGTCTTGATCCTGGTATAGGTTCCCTCGAATTCAACGATATCACCTTCCCTGAAGCCATCCAGACTCTTTGCCTTATAGCCCGTGTCTGTCTCTGCGATAAGCTGAAGCTTATGCTTTTTAACGGTATTTAATGTAATCTGTATCTTGTTTCCCCAGGTTCCGGGATTCTTTGCTTCTATATTCAGAATTCCCTTACTGCTCTTTGCGCTCGCAGCATCCTTGGGGGCAACACGCATTACGAAGCATCTGGTGCCGCCGTTTGCAAAGAACTGCTCAACGCTGTTAGCGAGGAACCTGTACTCGCCGTAGGCAAATTCACTTAAGAATCCGCCAAACTGCTGTGTAAAGGATTTGAAACTCGTTACGAGCTGGGGTGCACCCTCTATGGGTCCCTTTTCAGCCATGCCCACAAAACCGGCTGTACTCGTTCCGACTCCCTCTATGCTACGCGGGGAATTATCATATTCCTCCACATATACTCCGGGTGAAAAATATTCTGCCATCTTAATATCTTTCCTTTCTTTTTAATAACGAACGACTATGTCGTTCAACTTGCCGTTACTTTCATCTGTCCCGGCATGGTAATGCTTATGGAGCCTCCGTATGAGCACATAAGCTTGCAATCCTGCGTAAGACAGGGCTTCCCTCCGATAATGATGGCCGGCTTCGTAGGTATCCACGTTCCTGCGGGAACGGGAGTGCAGGGCTGGGGTGTGAGAACGCCCAAAGCCGCTGTTGTAGCTGCCGCCACAGTGGGATTAGCAAGTGACGTACACAGACCGAAGGGTCCCACATTTGTCATGGGAGCGCAGTCCTGTATCGTAGCCGCCGGCTTTCCCTCGGTGAGCACAACTGACTGTGACGTTACCTTTATGGGTGCCGGTGCTGTCCCGAAGGTACAGAGAAGATTAGCGCTCATAGCTGTTAACTGACTCAAGATAAAGCCTCCATATTTCTGAAATCCACCGTCTGAAATCTCACCTCGTCATTTACCTCATAGCGCACGAGATATCTGATATCCTCTCCGTCATCCCTGACCCGTAGGAGGTAGTCCCCGTCCTTTGTCACGGTTCCGAAGATCACGCGCATAACAGGTGAATTTGAAGTGAACTCTCCCTTTAAGGTTTCCTTCAGCCTGACAGATTGAGGTGTAACGTTTTCAATGACCTCGATCTTTTCATAGCTTTGCTTGTCCGAAGACAGCAGACCGTAGTAAATATCTTCCATTTCCACCTTGCCCGCTCCCGTTCTGAATATCTTTACGACAGCTTTCTTAGCATCATACTCATTAAAGATGCAGACAGGCTTCCGGAGATCCACTGCTTCGATCTTTTTAAGAAAAGGAAGAGTACCCGAGAAACTTATTAAGCCCTCACCCTTAAACATACTCTCAGATGGCATCAGGAATATGTTCATAACCGGCAGTCTCTGATCCAGCTCTCCGTAGAGAACCTCTTTATCGAAGGGCTCATATCCATATACCTCCAAATGCATAAGAAAATCTTCCCTGCCTGTATTGATGAATATAAAGACCCCCGGTCCTCTCGACGCCGGTTTCACGGCCAGGCCGTTCCTCAAAAATAAAACATTTCTTTCGTCTACAATAGCTCCCGTCGTCGTATCTATAAGCCTGATCATAAGATCCAGTCTTGCGCTGATAACAGAAGCTGCCACGTTTTTCTCCTCCTTTCATTAAACGTTTTGAAAAAAAAGTTACTCGTCTCCGCCTGTGATACTCAGGCCGAAGCTTGCATCCACGACTCTCGGCGTAGCAATGACCTCGCCGCTTGACAGGTAAACCGGTGCCGCCTTGTAGAACAGGCTGATCTGATAGGGCTTATTGATAGCCTGCCACACCCTTACCTTTTCCTCCAGACTTATCTTCGCCTGAGACAGTGTTATCGGAGGTTCCTGGGTCGTGAGCCAGGATTGAAGCTCGTCCGGACGCACGGAATTATTGTCGTTAACGATCTGTGCCACACGTCCGATGATCTTCTGTATATCCGGTGCCTTTAATCCCATCTGGGAGGAACCGTTGATAAAGACCATATAGTAAAGAGCATATGGTCTGGGCGGCTTACTTAGCTCCGCTCTTCCCCTTTCAAAGAGACGGGGGGTTGTGACCTGCACATCCTCCACTATGTCATAGAGATACAGACCGACTATATAGTCCACATCCTGAGACAGCGGGGAGCTGATCTCGATATTATTGGGAGAGGGGATGGGTTCCGGACACATCTTCTCCCTGAGTGTCCTTACAATATATGCACTTACATCAGATATTATAGGATAATCTGCCATATCTTCACCCTTCCTCCAGCGCTTCCACTACTTCCTTGACCCTTGCATCCATAGCGGCTGTAAGACATACGGCATAATCCGTCTTAACCAGATACTCGCAGGAAGCATCAAAGAGGTCTGAAGCGTCATCCTCCGAAATATAGGGATCCTTCTGTGAAACAGTCTTGTACTTCAGGCTTTCCGTGTCATTACCGCGCTTCAGATTGTCATTTCCCACCACGAATACGGCGCTTAAGGCTCCCTTCGACATTGTGGCGGTACGTCTCGCATCATCATAGAAATACCTGTAATCCGTACACTTCCCTATGGTCTGAAGGTCTATGTATTCCGGAGTCTTTTCCGAGTACTTGATATAGAGATATTTATTCTTCTTTGCCCTCATCTTGTCGGCAAGAGTTCCGGTAAGCTCCTCCGCTGCCGAATTCCCGCTGCGGGCAAATCTGGATACCGCCGAGGCTGCGATGGCGCTCTCCGAATCATTCAAGCTGTCAACATCCTTACCGAATGTGCTGTTCAATATGTCAAGGATCCCGTCTTCATCAAGTGCGTTTCCGTTCCTGCCGGAATCCGAGCCGCTGCCTGAGCCGCTTCCCGAACCGCTTCCTGAACCGCTTCCCGAACCCGATCCGCTGTCCGAACCATCGTCAGATCCGTCACCTGAGTCATCTCCCGAGCCGTCTCCTGAGCCTGAACCACTGCCCGATCCGTCGCCGGAACCTGAGCCGCTGCCTGAGCCGCTTCCAGCCTTGTCTCCGGCATCATCGATCTTATCAAGCTGCTCACTTGACGCACCTGCAGCTTTGGCTCTGTCCTTAAGCTCATTGATGGCATCCTTATTTCCCATGCCTGAAAGCGCTCCCAGCGCTCCTGAAATATCCGCGTCGGGATCCTTGGCAAGATCCGCCTTTGCATCGCTAAGAATCGAATCCGCAAGGTTATCCGCACTGCCCTTTCCTGTACGGGCTTCTTCATCCAGGATATCCTGATCCACGGCAGCTATCTGTGCATCCAGATCCCTGGCACCCGCAAGGTCATTATCATCGAGTGCCGAATCCCTCTTTTTCTGCAGATCATCCTTTTTGTCATTCAATTCATCAAGCTTTGACTTTAAGCTCTCGTCCGAATTCTTTATCTGCTCTGCCAGATCCTTAAGCCAATTCATATGACTGTCTATGGAGCCGTTTGCCTTTGATGAGAATTCATCATTCTGCACTCCTCCGTACAGTCCGTCGGTCCATATGATGCATCCCTCCACATAGCTTAGGGCTTTTGAAGCCTCTTCCCTCTGCTTATAGGCATCTATAAGGAATTCCAGCTCGGCTCTCTTTGCCTCCAGATCGTCAAGCTCGGCATTCAGCGCATTTTCTGCCGATGCGGCACTGCCGCCCGAGGATATTGCCGAGGAGTATTCATCGGAAACCCCCGCAGAGGACGCACCCTCATACTTTCCCTCTGCCAGGGAGAGAAGTGAGCTGTCCAGGAGATCCTTCTCACTGTCGGAATGCTTTATCACACTTTCCTTTATATTGAGTACATCCCTTAAGTAGTTTATGGGTCCGCCGGCACCGGATGCCGATGCCTCATCTATTACCTGCTTAGAATACTCATACTCCGCATGCTGCAGCACCGGCTCACCGTCGGTAAGAGCCATGGAGAGGTATGTGGAATAGCTCTCCTGACATTTCTCGGTACTGTCTCCTATGGATGTCAGAAGGGCATTGTCCGCTACATAGGAGGGTCTGGGGATCTTGAAGCTCTCGTCCTCTTCCTCTTCCTCCTCCTCGCCGTCCTCACCGGATTCGGACACAGGCTCCTGATATTCCGCAAATTCATCATAGGTCGACTGCAGAGGCTCCCACCAGTCATTACTCTCATCATCCTCGGTAAATTCGTGCTGTACCGCGTCTCTCAGATCCCTTATGTAGTCCGGATCACCCGATACATCATCCTCACTGTCGGAATCCAGAAAATCTCCGAAGGTTGTATAGTATTTCCCGTTTGCAAGCTCATACAGAACATCCAGCATATTGGTATCCGCAGAAGAGAGCTTGTTCATCACTATCTCCCTTCTTGTGGCATCCACCTTTGCCATAAGTGAATAGATTATTTCCGCTTCCTCATCCTGTCCGGAATCCTTTAAGGTCTGGTAGCAGGCAAAGAGCCTTGCCAGATCGGCGTCGCACTTGTCGGTCTCATCATCCCTTAGATCCGTTGAGAAAAATGCCGTCAAAAGCCTGTAGGTATATACATCACCCCTCAGGTTTCCGCTCTCCCTTGAGTTCTTGGCCTTCAGGTAGTCATCCTCACTTATCTCATCCACATCCGTGGAGTTGGTGTATTGGAGCCACAGGGGGTTAAGCTCCGGAAGCCTGGACAGATCGTAGGGATCCGGAATGTCAAAGGGATTAAGGGAATCCCCTGTCATCACGTCCGTGATGATGCCGTCCGCTCCAACGTAGTACTGAACGTAGAGATCGGCAAGAGCCGATTCCGGAACCACCTCTCCGCTGTCGGTTATATCCGTCAGACCCTCTGCATCAGTCACATTAAACCAGGATCCGTTTGAAAGCTCGGACTTATAGTACATATCCGTCTGATTGGAGTCGCTGGCACTGTCAAGCGCTTTCTCATAAACCTGATCCGTCATACCGCTTAAATTTATGAGATAGGTTCCGATGAACAGCGTGGAATTCTCAATGGTATGGTTTGCGGCATAGGCCGAATACTTCATGACCTGGTTTTCGTTTATAAAAGCCATGGTATTCCTTCTGACGGCTGCAAAGAGCACAGCGACAGCCGCGAGTACTATCCCGATCTGTATGAAGGGCTTTAAACCCCTTTTCCCGTCTGATCTTTTTTTCATATTTTACTATTCGGCGCTTTCCTTTGATGTGATCTTCTTATTGCCGGTGTCGAATCTTCCCACGGTCTTTAAGTCTGATTCCGTGGTGTAAAGCTCTATATTGAGTTCATTTAATCCGTTGCCCACAAGTCCCAGGTGCCTGAATTCCTTGTCGACAGGCAGTACCTCACCGGTGCCTAATGGGGTCCCGTCCGTTGTGATTATCCTATAGAACTTTATGCCCTCGGATTCCAGCGGCGTGATCCTTATGGAAGCCATTCCCGTAACCTGGCTCGTGGTCACGTCATAGGTTCCGAGATCTCCGGTCTCGTCCTTCCTTATGTCCATGGCTGTGGTGACATTTAAGGTTCCCGACTCCTCGTCCGGATTGATGAGACAGTCATCCACAAAATCATCCCCGTTATACAGACGTATCTTTACTTCCTTTACATTATCCTTTGTAAGCGCAAGATGCCGGAGTGTTTTGTCTATGGGAGTCCTCTCTCCGATCATCTCATTATCGCACCAAAGCTCGAAATCACTTATCTCCACCGGAAAACCATCCGGAATAAATATGCTGAGCTCGAACATCTCCTTCTGGATAATGGATCTCAGGTAGTATTTTGCCTCGGTCGTATCCTTCTCGACATAGCTTTCTCCCACCACTGCGGTCTGCATATCCGCATCAGTTCCGGAAAGATAGGCACTTATCCCGCCGCAGGTAAGCTTGTCAAGGGAGTAGAGAGTCGTGGTATAGAGCTTCATGGTGTCCAGAAGACTGTTTTGCATATCCTCGTAATCCTTCTGCTCGGTCTCGTACTCCTCAAGGGTCATTGAGCCCATACGGTTCTTTGCGGCATAGACATCCATATCCTTCTCTTTTTTGTCCAGATCCTTTATATACCCCTGATACGCGGCACGGACGGAAATATAGTTATTGAAGCTGTCCTCCACGCTCTGGTCCAGCTCATCCCTTGCTGCCTCCATATCCTTTCTGGCGCTTACGTAGTCCAGTACATTCTGGTAGAGAGTGTAGGGATCGTCATCTATCCAGCGGGCTCCGTCCATCGAACCCTTGAACCATTCCCTTGGTATCTTAATGAAAAGTATCCGCTTATGCCCGTTCCAGTAGCTGTCTATCTTATCAAGGAAGGCCTTATAGTCCTTCTTAAAGGCTCTTGCACTCACATCCTGATCATTAAGTGCCTGGTTCACGTATCCGGAGATCATCCTCATATCCCCGCCGTACTTACCGTTCATCAGGTTGTAATTGGTGCTGAGCTCCATCCTGGCGGTTGTTGCAGCCATACAGGCTTCGTAATATGCCTCATCCCTGTCCTCCGCATACTGCTTCAATCCCTCCAGGGCACTTCTGTCAATATCGGCTTCCACAAAGGGCTTCTCAAAGGTGTAGCCTGTGGTCACATCCAGGCCGATCTGCTTTGAAAGCTTTTTCAGATCCGCTTCCAGCGTGCGTCTGTCGCTTGCAATGGTATTGCTTAAGGTCTGGGCCTGCTTTTCCTGCCTGTCTATATCCGCCTGATTTGCTTCACCTATCTTTAATCTGGCCTTATTGTGGGCTATCCCGTCCTCAAGGGTCTTAAGCCTTTTCTCATTGAAGTCGAGATTCTCCTGAATGGACACTATATCGGTATAAAGGTTATTGATATTCTCATTAATACCGAATACAGCGTTCTGCACCTTATGCTGCGCCACAAGTATATCGTTGGCAAGCTTCACGGGCTTAAATTCAAATTCCGAGGACTGGGCAAAGCTCAATTTCTGCGGGAACTTAAAGCTTAAAAGCGGCGACCACGAAAAAGTGGTGAGCTTCTTTTTCTTCAGCTTCAATGCCTTAATGGCGCTGTCCCTTGCTGCCTGCTTTGACTCCACAGCGCTCTGCAGACCCTCATAGCTCGCACTGTTTTCAAGAGCAAGCGAGCGGCAGGTGTTCATCGTCATCACCTTTTCGGCAGCAAATAGAGTCCCGGCGGGCACGGAAAGACAAAGAAGGGATCCCGCAAGAAATACGCACAATATCCTTTTTGCTTTATGCAGCATCTTCTTCACTTTCCATGATCTCATAAAAATCGAAATAGCCTCCCTTATCATTGCAGACAAAAGAGTAAACCAGACTTCCTCTGCTGAATGTATATATATATACGTTATAGCTGTCGTCTATGGCATTTATCACTATGTCATCACTGTAATTCTCCGTAGTGTCCATATTCACCCGTCCGTTAAGGGCGTGCTTTTTCTTATTAAGGGTGTTTATGGCGACAGCCTCCGGCATTATGACCGCCGAATTTCCTTCATATACGGGTTCTCCGAGTATTTTTTTCAATTCATCGATGGACTCGGCCTCCAGACTCCCGAAATTAAATACATCGGAAAGCACATAGACTGCCTGTACCTTTTCGGAATCGTCCGTAGCTTCCTCATCGCCGGCAGCGTAGTAAATCGCATTGATATCGTTCATCACCACGGCGATATCACTTCCGGTATTTTCATTTTCCTCATAAAGGATCTGGCTGCCGTAGTATATCTGCCTTACCTCCTCGGCACTTTTCCCGAGAAGGGAGCTGTAGACCACATTATCCGATGAGAAGGGTCCCTCAAATATGGTATTGCCGCCGCTGTCATAGAGTCTTCCCTGACCCTCCTTTAAGCCTGCCACAAATTCACCGTCGTATTCCTCGGAGCCATCCTCCCTGTACAGTATCCCGTGACCCTCATAGAGATTATCGTGGAAATCACCGTTGTAATGCATCACTCCGCTCTCGAAATACTGCGTTCCGCTGCCCTCATAACGGTTTTTTACAAAAGCACCGTCATAGAGCACTACACCGTCGGGAGAAAAAAGTGTTCCCTGTCCGTTTACGTATCCGTTGCTCACGTCACCCTCATATGCCAGATACCCGGACTTTCCCTTTATCCTTACCTTGTTTGATGCAAGACGTAAAAGTATGGAATTATAGGAATATGTCCTCATACCGCCGTCAGTCAGGGATGAGAATATCTTTGTCGTGGCTCCTATGTACCATATGCTTAAGATACCGATTATCACTATCACCGCATAAGCCAGCTTCTTGCTGACCATCCAGCCGAATATGGTGTAATAATCATTCTTATGCTTGGGCCGGACATCCAGGAGACCGAATATGAAATCCCTGATACCGCCGATTATCCTGGTCCTTATAAAGTTCCAGCTGGTCCACAGACGAAGCTTTGAAACTATGGCGGCAAATCTGGATTTAATTGTCGAAAACAGAACGCTGAAGAGATTCTCTCCCATTCACCTTATCCTCATATACTGCCTATTCGTATCTGTTCAGAACCCCCTGGCTTCTGAACAGATATTGCGCATTCGGTCAATTAAATCGTGCTTTGCACGATGGACCGAATGCCAAAATGCCGTGGTTTTCATACGTCACTTGCGGTTCCGCAAGTGACTGTTCTGAATAGTTACGCCTATTCTTATATTGCCGGGCTCCTCTTCCTCCGCCTCGCCGCTTAAGAACTTCTCACATTCAAAGATGTACCACTTTGCCATTTCATCCTCGGGACACTCCTTGATGATCTCGGTCAGATTATTCCTGGCGAGATAGAAGTCTCTTGACTCAAAGTACTCAAGTGACTTCTCGAATTTTTCCCTGTTGGCAAGCTTAAGCTGTCTCTGCCTTGCCTCGCAGGCATCCAGCACCTCATACAGCCTGATCTTCTTTGTACGGTTCTTAAGCTCTATATAGCCTATGTATCTGTGCTGTCCGATATTCTCTCTTTCTGCTATATCCCCGGTCACCACAAGAGGTATCTGCATCTTTTCAAACCATGAAGCATACGCCTCCATTTCCGCGGAATCCGGGGACGTAAGGAAAACCAGGCTCTGAGTATTCACGCCCACTACTCCGTAGATAAAGGAATTGTAGTAAAGGAAGGCGGATATAAATCCCGAATCCGGGTCCGACATATTCCTGTGCAGGAACTGGACCGCTCTGTCCGTTACCATGCGGCAGTTGTCAAGGAACAGGAACTGCAGGATGGAAAGTGAGCTGTCCTCACTGACAAGGATGCCTTCCTCACTGTCTGTATAGTGTTCGGTATAGGAAACTATGTTCTTAAGGCTCTTGATCCTTCTTTCCCCATAGCCCTTATCTTCGGTAGATACCAGCATAAGGCTTCCCCGGATGCTTACCGCATCCCCGTTATTTACATCGAAAATGGAATCCTTACCCATTATCATCTCAATATTCTTCGGAGCGAACCTGTAATATCCCTCAAATATCCTGAATTTATCGTAATTGATCTCCTCTATCCTCTTGGCCATCTCGCTTAAGGAGTTCCACATAGCCTTCATATCCCTGGCGGGGGTTTCCGGAACCCTGATCTTGGTCCTTCCGAGTGCCACGTCATTTATGGCAAGCTCGAATTCGTGGAGATCAAGCCCCTGAAGGTATGAGATAAAGGCAATCAGTACACTGCCTATCAGGAATACCAGAATAAATGCCACAAGGACCAGATAGGTCTGATTCCAGAAGCCCATTGAATACTCTCCGGAGAAATAGAGTCCCACAAGGGCGTATTTTGCAGAAGGCCTCCCGGATCTAACCCCTGTCGCCTCCAGCTCCATATAATCCAGCCTTATATTGTCAACAACGGTGCTCTCATGCCTTGCAAGTGAATCCCTCAATGTTGTAAGACCGCTTCCGTAGGCAAAGGAAGCATTTCTTCTGTTGTTTCCAATACCGGAGACCATTATCATTCCGTCCTTTATACGCATTATGAAGACATCCCTGAAAAAGGTGGCATTATTCCCGCTCTTCATAAAATCCTTTATTAAGCCGGAAAGCTTGCCATACTCGTCACTCATGTAGAAATCCCTGTCGTCAAAATCGTAGCTGTCAAGATCCCCGAGATCTGGCAGCACGTATTCGAGGGAAAGCTTTGCGAATCTGCTGTTCTCATCCTCCTCAACCCTCCTGTAGGATATCAGGATGACCTGGAAGGTTATCAGGAGCAGCACGAAGAAGATAATGTCCATTATCACAAAGATGTATACCATCCGGTCTCTTCTCTGGAGCATGAAGAACACAAATACAAGGAAGGCCAGCCACAGGATAAGGGCGATAAGCCAGACGGAAATATATTCCCTGTAAAGCGACATCTGTTGCGGGATCGAGAAATGCATCCTGTCCACGATGTTCTTCACCCTGCTGTCAGGTACGAATACCCCTGTCGGCTCATCCCTTTCCGTCAGGACCGTCAGAACGCCTCCCTCATATCTCGCATCCGTAAACATGGTCCCGCTGGGATTGTCCTTGAAGAGAATACTTTCAGGAACGTCCAGCTCCGAAACATCCTTCTTCTCTTTGTTGTCCAGTACCGTTATGCTTTTGGTGATCGGAATGATGCTGTCCTTCGAAAACTCATAAACATTGATATCATCTCCCTGATAGCTCACCATAGTTACATGGAGAAGATTCCCGTCCTGGGACAGGTGATAGGTAACACTGTCCTTGTCAAGTATGAACCGGTCCGTGGAGCCCATCACCCTCAGATCCTGTGTAAACGAAAAGATCCTGAAAACCCGTACAATATCCCCGTCATCCGTAGCTTCCAGCGAGGAAAACATGGCATAGATCCCGTTGTCCCCGAGACATAAATCGTCAAATGACTCCTCTCCGAGATCATCCGAGTTCACCATGGCTTTTACATCACCATCGGAATTTATAAGGTAGATGAGTCCCTTTTCATTCCAGTTCTCACCGAAATATACTCCGGAATTTGTGGCTATACCGCTGTCGGCGATGGTGTATTCCGGATCATGTCTCATACTTGAAAGAGCCTCTGACAGTATGACCAGAGATACAACAACGCTAAGTATTGCCAAACAGGCTATTATCCGTGTGCGAATATTCATTGCAAAAGCGACTCCGTTCCGATATTCTTAAAGCTGTTAAAAAAGATCCTTAAAAACGGCACATCTCCCAGCACAAGATGGGAAAACAGAAGGATCAGTGCGACCACCATAAGTATCAGGCATATCCAGAAAAGTATCCCGAAAAGAGTGTCCGCATTCCTGTAAAAGAAGCTTCTTATCCTAAGGATGATGCCCCTCTTCTTCACGGGAGTGGATGCGATCTTCAGATCCCTGTATATCTCCGTGAATCTGCTGTAGCTCCGGTTATTCATCTTCTTTGAGAGAAGGATGTAGCTTATATTCTTTTCACTCTTCTTTGTGGACAGGATGTCGAGAAGGATCCTGGCACACTCCGTGGCGCAGTCCTTTTCGGTCTTTGTCCTGTCCAGCTCCTCCATATCCACGGAAAAGCTCAGGAACACACTGTCATCCTTTGAAAGATTGATCTTTTTCTGGCTGAGTATGAGAAAAAGCAGCGCCGGAGGAAGATAGGAGGCGATACAGGCAAGGATGATGCTCTCACATATCGCTTCACAGCGTTCGAGCGTATAAGCCTCCCCAACAAAGAAACGATATAGCTCTCTCTCCACCCTGTAAGGAAATACCAGACAGAAAAACTGACCGAAGGAAAAGGCCTCTATAAGCGGACTGTCCCCCTCAGATCTCCACAGTCTGTATATTTCCATAAAATCGCGCACCGTATTATGATCCTTAATCACGAGAAGGGTATAAAGTCCCTTTTCCCCGGATCCGGTGTTTCCCGCTATGAAGCAGTCGTTTACCTTTCCCTCAAAGACCGTAGATATTGTGGTATAGCTGTTGTCCCTTGAGGCGTATATCATGCCTTATCCCCAGGTTTGTCTTCCGGAGTTATAACCTCTCCCGCCGGACCTGCATCCAGCATCTTCTTCTTTACTATAGCGTAAGCATAGGTACATATCACAGGCATATCCGTACAGTAGATACGTATCTCGTATACACCCTCCTTTGAAGGTGCGGTATAAATTCCGTCGGAGCTTATCTCTCCGCTTCCCGGGCTTGTAAGCTCATATGTTATGCTGCAGGCCTTCATATTATTGAACCTGACACCGAAGAAATGGCTTTCCTTGCCGCCCATAATGACGGTAGGCGTATCAACCGATATGCTCTTGTCGTAATAATCCTCTGTAAGCGCGATATCATCTCCTGAAGGGAAGCGTATTGCCACCCATTTGAAGGTGAGCACGAGATAATCCACATTCCGTAAGAGCTTTGCGGCAACCACGAAGCTGCCCTTCTCATTTAAGACCTTTACTGCTGTTTCCACATCAGCAAGGACATTGCTGGAATGACTGAAAAGTCCGGGGTTTCCGTATATTACACTCTTCTGGTTTGCTCCCATTTCCGGGGTATCGGAAACATAATTGTAGCCTATATCCACATACACGTTGCCGGGTCCCAGCCCATGGGCTATCTCTCCGGAATACCTGATCTCTCCCTCTCTGGCGTTCCTGCCAAGGGGCACCTCCAGGGTTCCGGTGGCTATATTCGTGAATTCGCTCTTTTCTCCGCCCCTTGATGCCGGTGCGGGTGTCTTTTTTCTTTCAATTTCCTTCTTCAGCTCCACATCCTTCCGATAATAGGAAAGATAATTATTTCTCATTATCTCCTGGGCCGGAGTAAGGACGTATTTCTTGTCCGAAGGATCCCCGATCTTCTCGACTATGTAGTTGCCGGGATTCCTGACAAGCTTGATATCCGCAAGGCTGATGGCTTCATCTCCCTGCCCCATGCTCCACATTTCCAGATTTATCTTTCCGGTTTCACGGCTTACGAGCTCGAGAGGCGAGGAATGGCTCAGTACCACCCTCAGAGCAAAATGGGGAGAGGTCTTTATCGCATTGTCATCCTCAAATGCAGTCGCGGAGCCGCTCCTTAAGATCAGCTCGCTTTCACCGGCATCGGTATCGAGTACTCTTACCCAGTATTCTCTCTTAAAGGATTCGCCCTTCTGAAGAAGAAGATCCTCCACTCCGATCTCCATCTCATTCTCACCCTCAGGGGTCACAAATACCGGGATCTCAAGTACGCCTCTGCAGCTTAAGGAAACATCCGCGTCACTCAGCTTCCTTATCTCCAAGACTATCTTTACGTTTTTGCCGCGGCAGACCGTCGCAGGCATCATGATCTCACCGGAAAAGTTCTCGCTCTTAAACAGTGTTTCCCTCGTAAGGAATTCTGTTTCGGGATTGTAGGGGATATCGTTATCATCCCTGTCTGTAAGGAACAGCTCATAGCCCTCCGCTATCCTGTTGTATTCGTATTCTTTTTCATCCTCCTTATGGTTCACCGAATAAACACTGTGAACATCCTGTTCCTTATAACGGATCTTTAAGGTTGCCGTATCCGTCTTCAGGCTGTCGAAGCCGTCAATGGCGGACAGCTTTTTTACCACAGAGGTGTCGAGGATTATCTCTCTCCCCGTACCGTCTATGGCTACACCGCTTTCCACAAGGATAGAGATATCATCCAGACTGAAGACCCCCATACCGCACACTACGCCGGAGCCGTACATCAGACCGTTCAAAAACCGGCCCTTATTGATATGGTAGTTCTGTTCCGCCTGAAAATCCGCGCTTGTCAAAAGCTTTCCCGGATAATAACGGTTTCTCTCAAAAGGATATAACTGACTGTTGCTCATTTTCTGCCGATGCCTCTCCTTTCTTTCTGTAAGGCCGTACCCCTTTCCGTGATACAGGCCGGTCTCCCTCCCTTTAGCTCAGTAGAACACCTTTCCTTTTCTTGTTCTCATCCGGCAGGAATAATATCAGGGCGCAGAGCAGTATGCTCACCACCGATATGATAATAAGCCATAACCGGTTACTGTTTTTTGCCACATTCACAGGTTCACTGTATGTGCTGTCTCCTCCGTCACTGTTGCTTCCACCCGCGGAGAGCGCTGCAGCACTTTCTTCGGTCAGCTGGTCTCCCCTTACTATCACCGTATAATCCGATGCGTGGGTGAAATCAAACAGGGCATTTCCGTTTACATCCACTTCAGAGGATGAAATGAATTCCATACTGTTGTTCTCATCATTATAGTAGTAAAGGTTTGCGAATAAGCCCTTATTATCTGCTCCCATATTTATGCTGAGAAGCGCCGTAAACCCGAATTCCCCGTCATGGTTCAAGGTGATATTGGTATGGGGATATACATCCGCCACCTCGTTGACTATTGAGGAGGGGATATTTTTCGTATTGAGCTTTACGCCCATATCGATGTCCTCTCCCGGCTCCCCTGTGAAGCTTAAACCGTTCACTGTCCAGCTCACATCTTCATTGAGATTGAAGCGGACGGTCACATCCCTGTCCTTCATCTTCTGAAGCATGGACTTAGGAACCTCGGTGGCCCCGTTCATATCAATGGTTATCCGTGCGGGATCATTGGCGTTTCCCGCCTCGGTCTCGATCTTATCCCAGCCCGCTGTTTTATCTCTTCCTATCAGTATGCCGTCTGATGCATCCTCGATATAGGGTATCCTGTCGGGTATGGCCTCTTCCCCCGCGGCCTCACCCTTTTCTTCGGCAGCCTTCTTATCCTCTGCTGCCTTTACTCTTTCATCAACGGTCTTCTTTCCATTGTCGCCTCCGGCTCCGGCTGCTCCTCCGGCTCCCGCGGCTCCGCCGGCACCTCCTGCTGCTCCGCCTGCTCCTGCCGCTCCTCCGGCCGCTCCGCCTGCTCCGCCGGCTGCCGAAGCATCCTTTTCCTTTGCTTCCTTGGTATTTATCTTTGCATCCTTAACGTCGCTCAGGTTTCCTGCCTTGTCCTCGATCACGCAGTATGCCACATAGGCAGTCTGTGCCGTCAGACCGTCAATATCAAATTTGCCGTCCTCATTCTTTATTCCGCTGTCCTTTACATCCTCTGCCTTCGGCTTCTTGTCCTTCTTTGGCAGAACCCTGCAGTAATAGTATTTCACACCGCTCTCGCTGTCACTTCCCTTTACCTCCACCTGGGCGTTGGTATCCTCGGGAGTTGCCTTTGCGGATGTGATCTTCGGCTTCTTATTGTCGTACCATATCCCCTTGCTGGAGATAAAGGTCTCATTACCCACCTTGTCCGTGAGCTTTGCATAGACAAAGTTCAGCTTGTTTTCCTTCAGTCCGGGCTTTGAGGAGCTGTCGTATTCCTCCCAGCCGTCCTTGTCATCCTTCACCGCACTGTCAAGGTCGCCCTGTGTCGTATAGCACTTATTTGTAATAAAGAAGTAGATCTTTGATACACCGGATCCTCCCGAATCCTCCCCTGTAATCGTGATCTTCTTACCCTCTTTGATATATGCTTCGGTCTTCTTGCTGTCCTGAAGCTTGGAATAGCTCTTACTGTTGACCTTTATCTTTCCCGTGGGGGAAGAATTGTCGAAATTGACAGGGCCCGCCATGGCAGTGACCACGGCGCCGTTGGCGGAAACCTTTACATAAACGCCTTTCGTCACTCCCTTTCCGTTACCGGTCATCTTGTAGGTATTTCCGTACGGGCCTGCGCCCTCTCCTGCAACGGTATATCCCTCAGCAGAAATATCAACGCTGTCCTTATACCATTCGGCTATCTCGCTTTTGCCGTTATAAAGAAGCCTGATATCGGCAGTCGTCTTGAAAATCTTGAATGTTGCCGACAGTTTTCCTTCGTAGCTGTTCGTTCCCGTCACGGTGACCGAAGCCTGACCGGGATCGACATTGTTGAAAAACTCGGCGGTATAATCCACATTTCTTTTCAGAGCCTTATTATTGAGACCCGTATCCGTCAAAACAACAACGTCCTCAATGGGAACCCCCTTGTATACGGAATCCGAGGTTTCAATGATGACATTTCCCTGGAAGGGTCTCTTCGTAACCTCTGAAGTAATGTTGATGCTTTGTTTCTTATATGTGATATTGGTTACATATTGTCCGGCATCCTTCATGGTCGGATTGTCGGTTTCAAGTCCGTTAAGCGTAAATTTCACATCATTTTTGACCTTATTGTAGTCAGCTTCATTGTAGCTTACCGAAGGATGGGACTTGCCGTCGTAAGCTACCTTGTAGGGCTTAAAAATTTTCGTTATATCAGTCGTAGCGGATGTGGCAGCCCCGACTAAGGCATATACGGAAAAGTGATCCGTATTAACGCTTGCCGTTCCCTCTGCCTGGTCAATATCCGCGCTGAGTTCCTCCGCAATCCGAAGGGAGTCGTCAAGGTGATATACCTTTATGTCTCCGTCCTCACTCTCCGCTACGGAGAAGCTGACCTTCACGCTTCCGTATTCCGTATCCGGCTGTATCTCATTTCCGTCCTTATCGAGTATGGTGATATCAAAGGCTAAAACCCCCTTAAGTTCTCCTTCCTCCTCACCGCCGTTCAGAACGGCGCTTTCGATCGTTTCACTGTCGGAGCCCTCTATCTTCCTGACCTTTAATACCGCTCCCTCGGGGAAAACTCCCGCCGGTGCGTAAATAGAGATCTTTGTCCCTCCAACGACCGTAAACTCGCTGAATTCCGGCCATTTTTCGAGATCCTTTTCCCCATTTTCTTCGGCAGTCTCTTCTTCGCCCTCGGCGCTGTCTTCACTCACGGTACTCCCGTCAGCTTCCTCAGTCTCTTCCTCTGCATCGTCAGAAGACACGGTTTCGCCCGTTTCCTCCGTTTCCTCTGAGGCTTCCTCATCCTCTCCGGTTTCTTCGGCAGAGGCTTTCTCCTCCGAAGCCGTGATCTCAACGGTTATTTCGGGAAGATCCGCATCCGAGGTCAGACCATAGGCCGCAATATCCGGGATAAATACAAATCTGTCTCCCTCTCTCACCGCCTGGAAATATGTTCCGTATTCACTTCTGTCCCTGTCGATCTTCCAGTCTACGTCCTTTAATACACGCTCCTCACCATCTGAAAGAGGGCGAAGCTCCCTTTCTTGATCTGTATCCCCGCCATTATCACTGTCCTCTTCCGCAGCATATACCTTTACCGGAGCAAAGGTCCGTACTATGCTGTCCATAAATGCCTTTGCCGAGGATTCCCCTTCAGAGCTTCCGGGTTCCTCACCGTCGCTGCTTTCGGGAGCATTATCTTCCACGTCACCGCTCCCCTCGTCACTGCTACCCTCGTCACTGCTTCCGTCTTCTCCGCTGTTATCGTTTTCGCTGTCAGAGGAGGGATCATCCTCCTGCTCCTCCTCGGAAGGAGTCGCGTTCTCTTCATCCTCAGCCGGGGGCACCTTCTCTTCCTTATCGCTTTCCTCTGTAGGCTGGGTGCTGCTCTCTTCCGTATCGCTTTCCTCTGTAGGCTGCGTGCTGCTCTCTTCCGTATCGGTTTCCTCTGTAGGCTGCGTGCTGCTCTCTTCCGTACTTTCGGAAGGAAGCTCCTCGGTGGGAGTCGTCTCCTCCTCTTCCCGTGTTTCTTCCGTAGCCTCTTCCTTTTCGGTCTCTTCATCCGAATACAGAGTGACCTTCAGCTCATCCGGAAATACAATATCCTTCTTTTTGGAGCCCACGGGGAGATACTGATATGAAATATCCTCCGGCAGCTCCTCAAAGGAGGTTATGACCCTGCCGTTCACGGAGGTGTCCGCATTGACGATATAGCTCCCCACATTCAGGGTGCTGCTTACCACTGCAACAGAAAGCGCAGCCGCAAAAGCTTTTTTTCTGAAAGAACTTAATTTCCGCCATTTATTCTTAAACATATCAAACCCCCGTTTCCCGAAAGATAAACTTTCTGAGGCACAATCAGGATCCGCTGAGAAAAAAACACTTTGAATTTTATCATATTTCAGCAGAATTTTCACCTTTTTTTTTGGGGGTAAAATGTTTCCAAAGAGTGAATCGATATGGTATTATTAGGCAGATACTTTCTGCCGTGAATCCCAAAGGTTCAGGGCAGGGAGGGAAATTCCGGTAATAGAGGCGGCAGGTTTATAAAAGAAGAAAGGAGCGGCACAGATAAATTATGACAAAACCCGAGATCATTGAAAAGCTGAAGGATGGAAACAAAAGATATCTTGCGGCAGAAACAAACGGAGGCGACATTTCCCCCGCAAAGCGAAATGATACGGCCAAAAACGGACAGCGCCCCTATGCCGTGGTTGTAGCCTGCTCGGATTCAAGGGTTGTGCCTGAAGACATTTTTCTGACCGGGATAGGCGAGCTCTTTGTTATACGGGTAGCGGGAAATGTGATCACAGATACCCAGCTTGGAAGCATAGAATACGCCTGTGATCATCTGAAATGTCCTGTTGTGATAGTTCTTGGCCATACCGGGTGCGGTGCAGTTGGTGCAGCCCTTAGCGGTGACGGGGAAAAGCATGTCATCTCGATCACCGACTTCATTCACAGAGCCATAGGAAATGAACGGGATTATGACAGGGCCTGCTGTCTGAATGCTATTGCAGGAGCCGATATGGTTCGAAATGCCTTTGGAAATGGTGATGATCCGCCGGAGGTGCTGCCTGCCATTTATGATATTAAGACCGGGGAGGTTCGCTGGCTCTGACATACGAAGAGCCTTTTGGATTGAAAATAAAACCCCTTGTTGCCGCCCGGCAACAAGGGGTAAAATTTAAAGAGAAGTCCTGTGGGGCTTTTCTTATTTTGTCTTATTGGTAAAGCCTGAAGGGGAGACTGATCCCTGTATATCATTTGTGGAAACAGTCAAGCCTGCATCGTTTACAGTCCAGGTTCCCTCATCCTTATTTCCAAAGGAATCCTTCTTCTGCTTAATGGTCTGCTTCTTTCCGTTATAAGTGAATTTCAGGCTGTACTTTCCGGCCTTGCCGCCGGCTGTAAGTCCCGAAAGCTCGGAAGCCGTGGCATCACTTAACCGGAAAGCATATATTCTGCAGGTAATGGCTCCGAGCTTATCTGCCTTGGCTTTTGTGGCTTTCTTTACATCCTTCTGTGCTTTTTTCAGGGCATTATTATCGCCATCACCCTCAAGTTTTGTTATTACAATGCTTGCGTTCTTTTCATCACTTTCCTCTGCTCCCTTAAGACGTACGATCTTACCCTTTACCGCCTTATAGGTCACTCCGTTTAAGGAAACGGTAATGCCGAGGCTTGAGATATCGTTTTTCTTTAAGCTCTTTCCGAAGTAAGGAATAACCGAATTATAAGAAACCACATAGCCTCCGGTTAATTCCTCGGAAACCGGATTGCAGGCCTTATTCTCACTCATGGATTTTTTAAGCTGCTCTTCCTTATTATCACTTACGCTTTCTTCAGACGTTGAACCGGCAGTAAAGACATACTTAAAGAAGTGGTGTGTTTCAGGCTTATCCTCTTCATCATCTTCAT
>JAFTEC010000001.1 GCA_017453865.1 Lachnospiraceae bacterium | reverse complement strand
AGTGGATCTCGGCATTCCGCACTCCGCAGCAGCCTGGTTTATAGTAATCTTTTTCATACGCCAGCGCTGATAGATGTCATAGAAGTTGTCCGGTAACGGTTTTGGCGGTCTCCCAAAACGAACACCCCTTTTCTTTGCTGCCGCAATTCCCTCTGCCTGTCTCTGCCTGATATTGGCCCGCTCATTCTCCGCAACATACGAGAGAAGGGTCAGAACTATGTCACTTATCAGGGTTCCTATGAGGTTCTTTTCCCTTCCGGCACATTCATTTCCTTCATTGTGATAAGCTGCCTGTCCTCGTTCTGATCCCGGCTGCTTACACGGCAGTATCCGTAAGTATTCCAGCTTGGCAGGGTATTGCTGCCTCACCATAGATCCAACTTGTGATAAATCAAAAAAAATGATAAATTATAAGCTGTTAAAAAAAGGAGCCCTGCAGAATGCCGATCAAAGTAAAGCGGGATCTTCCCGCAAGGGAAATACTCGAAAACGAAAACATATTTGTAATGGACGAATACCGCTCGCTTCATCAGGATATCCGTCCCTTAAAGATAGTAATATTAAACCTGATGCCCCTGAAGGAGGATACGGAGCTGCAGATACTCCGCTCCCTCTCCAATTCACCGCTTCAGGTAGATATAACCTTTTTAACCATAGAAAGCCATGTATCGAAGAATACCTCCGTATATCACTTGAACCAGTTTTATACAACCTTCGGTGAGATACGTAATCACCGCTATGATGGCATGATAATAACCGGAGCACCTGTGGAAACCCTTGAATTCGAGGAGGTGGATTACTGGAAGGAGCTCTGCACCATCTTTGAATGGACAAAGACCCATGTGACGAGCACCTTTCATATCTGCTGGGGAGCCCAGGCAGGGCTTTATTACCATAATAAGCTTGAGAAAAAAAGACTTGAAAAGAAGCTCTTCGGAGTATTTCCCCAGAGGGTAAGTAACAGGAAGACTCCCCTGGTCCGGGGCTTTGATGATATCTTCTATGCACCCCATTCAAGGTACACCTATGTTGATGCCGAGGACATCAGGAGGTGCGGGGATCTTATGATCCTGGCGGAATCTGAGGAAGCGGGGGTCTTTCTATGTATGGAGAAGGACGGCTCCAGGATATATGTCATGGGGCATCCCGAATATGACAGACTGACCCTTGATAATGAATATAAAAGGGATAAGAGCAAGGGAATGGATACCGATATCCCGAAAAATTATTACCCCTATAATAATCCGGAAAACAGGCCGAATCTCTCCTGGAGAAGCCATGCCAATATACTGTATACCAACTGGCTGAATTACTATGTTTACCAGGCGACGCCCTATACCCTGGAGGATCTTCCCGATGAAGGCAGAAGTGACTCATAGGATAAAAGCTTTATATTTTCTTTATCTCTGCCCTCCTATGATCTTCCTTCTGATGGAGTGGTTCTTACGTAACCCCTTCCATGAAAGGTGGGGGATAAGACTCCCTCTTATGGCGGTAAATCTGATTTTCTTTTACTGCGTTCTTATCTTCATATATGCATTAAGCGGAAGCCTCCGGCTTTCACTTTACATTCTCTCTGCCTTTGCCTTTTTCACGGGACTTGCAGAGCACTATGTATATAAATTCAGGGGCAGCACTCTGCTTCCCTGGGATTTTATGTCCTTACGTACTGCGGCATCGGTTGCGGATAATTATGACTATACCCCTGAAGGAAGGGTGGTAGTCATTATCCTTCTTTTCATCCTGTTGTGGGTAAGCTTCCTATTCTGTGATCTTTCCATAGCAGAAAAAACAAGGCTCCGGATAATACTTATCCTTTGCAGCGCTATCTTCTTCTTCCTTGCCTATGTCCCCTTTGTACAGAGTGAGGATACGATAAAAGGGCTTAAGATCTATAATAAGCTCTTCACACCGGCCACGATGACCATGAAGGACGGCACGGTCTATGCCTTTATTTACGATATGAAATTCTTAACCGTAAGTAAGCCCTCGAACTACAAAAAAAACGAGATCCGCTCCTCACTGAAGGAGGAATACGGCGGCAGGTATGTGAAAAAATCCGAAACCGGCAGGGACACACCGAATATCATAGTTATCATGTGCGAAGCCTTTTCGGACCCCAAAGTAACAGGAGAATTCAGTACAAATGAGGACTTTATGCCCTTTATCCGCTCCCTTATGAAAGCAGAAAATGTTACCTCCGGCTACCTCCATGTTTCGATAAAGGGCGGAAATACCCCGAATACCGAATTCGAATATCTGACCGGAAATACCCTTGCCTTTCTGCCGAACGGCTCCATTCCCTTCCAGCAGTTTATAAAGAAAAGAACCGATGCCCTGCCTCTCTACCTTGGCAGAAGGGGCTACCGCACTGTCGCCATGCACCCCTACAAGGCGACGGGGTGGTGCCGGGATGAAGCCTATCCCCTGCTGGGCTTTGATGAAATGTATTTTATCGACTATTTTGAGGAGAGAGATCCTGAATATATCAGGAAATATGTAAGTGATGAGAGCCTTTTCAGGGAGATCATAAATCTTTATAAGGAAAACGGGACCGAAACACCCTTATTCTCCTTTAATGTGACCATGCAGAACCATTCGGAATATTCGGGAGACACGGAGGATTATCCCCGGGAAATAAAGGTTAGAGGTTTAAGCGGCGATACTGCCGTAGAAAATTATCTGTCCCTTGAAAGGATAACAGACAGTGCCTTCAAAAGCCTAATCTCCTACTTTGAGAGTATAAGTGATCCGACCGTAATCGTATTCTTCGGCGACCACCAGGCAGCAGACCATGTGGTGGAGCCCCTTTGGAGGCTTAATGGAAGGAACGGTACAAGCCTTACGGATGAAGAGAACCGGCTCCGTTATAAGGTGCCCTTCCTTATCTGGTCAAATTTTGACTGTAGCGTAGAGCATGATCTGGAGATCAGCGCGAATTTCCTCGGAAACCTGACCTTAAAGACCGCGGGGATCGATATTTCAGGCTACCGCGCCTTTCTTGAAGAGCAGTATGAAAAGACCCCGATCGTAAGCGCCATACATACAGTAGACAATGAAGGAAATGACAGGGACAGTGAATTGGACGACCCTGAGCTTCAAAAATACAGGAGATACCAGTATTATGAGCTCTTCGATGATTACGACCTGTTCGATTGAGGAATGGAAGCAATAAAACGCTACTACAAAGCCCACACAAAGCCCCTTTTTCTTATGGCAGCCTTCGCCCTGCCTTTTTTTGCGACGCTCCTTCTTTTTGCCATCCGTGAGATCTACCCCTTTGGCGGCATCACCTTTTTAAAAAAGGATATGTACCAGCAGTACACCCCCTTTTTCTATGAATTCTACAGGAAGATTAAGCATGGCGAGACCCTGTGGTACTCCTGGAATGCAGGACTCGGGGCGAATTTCCTCGCGGTCATCGCATATTATCTTGCTTCCCCCTTAAATTTACTTATTGTGCTTTTCCCTGAAAAATACATACTGGAATTTATGTCCTATTTTGTAGTGATAAAGACAGGACTTATGGGGCTTACTGCCGCGATGTACCTTAGATTCCGCTTTAAGAGCTATGACCCCGCAATCGTCTTCTTTTCGCTCTGCTATGCAATGAGCGCTTTCATGGCTGCCTATAACTGGAATGTGGAATGGATGGACGTACTCTTTATCGCGCCCGTAACGCTAATGGGACTTGAAATGATAATGGAGGACAGGTCTCCGCTTATTTACTATCTTTCCCTCTCCTATGCCATTTTCACAAATTATTATCTTTCAATAATGCTCTGTATCTTCCTCCTTCTCCGCTTTGTCACACTGACTGTTATAAAGGGCTTCCGCCCGGGAAGGCTTATTAGCTTTTCACTGTTCTCCGTTCTTGCGGCTGCCTCCTCGGCGGTTCTCCTTCTTCCGGAATACTATGCCCTCAGGTTTACCACCTTTACAAATATCCGTTTCCCCGGAGAGCTGAAGCTCTATATGGGGCCTATTGATATTCTGACGTCGCACCTTCCGGGTGTGGAGCCTGAAACCGGACTTGAGCATTATCCGAATATCTACTGCGGTCTCCTTATTATTTTCCTTGTGATCCTCTACGCCTTTAATGTAAGGGAAAAGCTAAAGGAGCGGATATGCAGCCTCGCTCTTCTTCTTTTCTTTATCCTCTCCTTTGACATAAATATACTGAACTTTATCTGGCATGGCCTCAATTTCCCGGATTCCCTGCCCGCGAGACAGGGTTATCTCTATACCCTGCTCCTTATTACGATGGCCTATGAAGCCTTCCTGATGATCCGGAGCTCAAAACAGGATTTTTTCTTTCTGTCCCTTGCCCTTTTCTATGTGCTTGTTGTGGTGACTGCATTTTTCTCGGATAAGGAAAGGCTGGATGACCTTGCAAGGATACTTACCCTTGTCTTTTCGCTGGGGATCGTTATACTCTGCCTTTTTTACCGCTCCGCTCCGCCGAAGGAGCATTTCCCGGGAAACGGACAGGAGCTTTTATTCCGCTACTCCATTCTTTTCACCCTGATGCTTGAGATCATACTGAATATGTATTACACCAATAACCGCACCGTAAAGCGTGAGGACTATTTCAGTAAATATGATGATTTCAAGGTTCTTAACAGTGAAAAGATCATGGCGGATACGGATGATGACTCTCCGCTTTCCAGGGCTGATGAGGTGGGACGTAGTGTTCGGAACAATTCCATGATGATAGATTACCCCTCCCTATCCTTTTTCTCATCCACCACAAACGGGCTCATAATAAAATACCTTAATAAATACGGCTTTATGAATAGCCGGGTCTTCTATCTCGCCGACGGGAGTACTGCCGTTACAAGCCTTTTGTCCGGACAGAAGTATATCTTCGTTCCGCAGGGAAGGCTCTGCACCTCAGACGACATTGCTTCGCCCTATAAACACAGTAACGGCGCGGCACTTTATGAATTTAATGATTTCCTGCCGAACGGCTACGTGATACGCTGCAATGATGAGGTCAGGAAAAAGCTCTTTATCCCCTCCGAAAATGCGGAAAAAATAATCGACTCCCTTATCCCCTCCCCGAATAGCGACGGCTCTCCGGTTGAAGCACAGAATACCCTTATGCATGACTTAAATATTTCCGGCACCGCCCTTATGAGCTACGGCTCGATAGAAAACGGCACCGTTTCAAAGAAGGACAATTCCCTTACTGTAAGCTTCAGTGATGCCTGCCATCTTTATGCGTACAACAGGACAAAAACAAAGGCTGAGGTAAAGGTGGTTTTTTCCGACGGCACCTCCCTCGGTAAGCTCCCCTTAAATAAATACCGCTATCTCGTGGATCTCGGATACCGGGGAAAGGGCATGAACGCCACCTTTATTTCGGAGGATAAAAATGACACCGAGCTTGATATTGAATTCTACCGCCTGAATCCATCGGTGGTCGATTCCTTTACCTCAGCCGTTAACAGAGCTGAAAAGCTTAAAAATATTGAATTATCCGCTGATGAGCTTAAGGGTAATATAGACATGGAAGCTTCCGGGGAATTAATTCTCTGCGTCCCCTATGAGCCCGGCTGGAAGCTTTTTGTTGACGGACAGAAAAGAGAAATAGACCTTTTTGACGGTCTCTGGATATCTACCCGTCTTGAAAAGGGCTCCCACGATATCAGGATCTCCTTTTTCCCGAAGGGCTTAAAGACGGGAGCCCTGATAAGCCTTCTGTCTGTCCTTACAGCGATCTTAAGCCTTTGGTACGAAGGAATACTTAGAAGAAGAAAGGCTCAAGCCGGACATTTTACCTCACCGCGTTAAAAACCGCCTCGCATAGCTCCGGCTTATTCATCGCATAGACATGTATCCCCTGCACTCCGTTTGCGGCAAGGTCAACAGCCTGATTCACGGCGTATTCTATACCCGCCTTTTTCATATCCTCAGGGTTGTCCCCGTAATTTGCACAGATGTCCGCAAGCTTTTTCGGGACGCTGGTCCCGGATAAGGTAATCGTGCGGCCAAGCTGCTTACTGTCGGTTATCGGCATTATCCCAGCGTGTATAGGGATGGTTATATCGTTCTTTTCCGTATATTCGAGAAATCTGTAAAATACAGAGTTTTCAAAAAAAAGCTGGCTTATAAGCATATTGCAGCCCGCATCCTGCTTTTTCTTTAAGAAGAAAATGTCCGTCGGCTTATCCGGAGCCTCCGGGTGCTTTTCCGGATAACAGGCTCCGGCTATCATAAGAGACTCCTCCGATCTGCCTGAAGACCTCATATACCTTATCATATCGTCGGCATGCTCAAATTCCCGGGACGCATATTGTTCATCGCTCATGTCCTTCGGCCGGTCTCCCCGCAGCGCAAGTACATTATGTACGCCCTTTTCCGCAAAGCGCCTCAGTCCCTCGTCAAGCCTCTCTCTGTCGTAGCCCACAGAGGTTATATGTGCCAGAGCCTCCGTGTCCGTCTTATTCTGTATATAATCAACGATCTCCAGCTGCTTCCCCGAGTTCGACCCTCCCGCGCCGTAGGTCACACTTATAAAGGCGGGCTTAAGCGCCGCTATCCTGTCAACTGTCTCATATATCTTCGGAAAGCTGTCCTCCTTTTTGGGCGGAAAAACCTCACAGGACAGAACACATTCCCTTGACGAATCATCGATCTTTATCATATTTTTTCCGACATTCCTTTCTATCAGGCGTGCTTGAAATACCTTCTTTATTATTGTAAAATTATAGCACGCTTACGGTAAACGGCAAAACTCTTTTCGTTCCGGCGTTTACCTGGACAAAATCCCCGGTTAAAGGAAAAGGCGATACTTAGCTAGGAGAGTTATTGATCATGAAAAAAACGGATAAAAAGGTGCTTCTTGTTGACGATATGCCCACTATCTTAAAGCAGGGCGTTGATATCATGTCCTTACGCTACACGGTGGAAACCGCAGCCTCTTCGGAGGAGGCTTATGAAAAGGCACAGAGCTTTAAGCCCGACATCGTACTTATGGACGTTAATCTTCCGGACGAAAGCGGTATAAGCTGCATGGAAAGGATACATGCCCTTCCCGGCTTCGAGGATCTTCCCTTTATCCTTCTTATTAACGATCTTTCCATAATGACCAATGCAAGGGCCTACGATCAGGGTGCCTGCGACTTTATGAGAAAGCCCTTCATCACGAATAACGTGTACAGAAAGATCGACATGCACCTTAAGCTTTCCGAGATCGGCTGGAAGTTCGAGCTCTGATGAAGGAAGGAATACGTATCAATAAGTACCTGTCTGCCTCCGGTGTCATGTCAAGACGACGGGCAGACAGTTTTATTATATCCGGCAGGATAACCGTCAACGGTGAAAAAGCAGTTCCCGGAATGACAGTTGACGGGAGCGATGAGATAAGGATCGACGGCAGGCTCCTTGAAGCCGACCCCTCTTCCGAAAAAAAGGTCGTAATAGCCTACAACAAAAAACGGGGCATCGTGACCAGCACCGTAAATCAGGGTAAGGAAAAGAACAATATAATCGACGCGATAAACTATCCGATAAGGATCTACCCTGTCGGGAGGCTTGATAAGGATTCCGAGGGGCTTATCCTCCTTACAAACGACGGAAGCCTTGTTAATAAGCTCCTTAAATCCTCTTCCGGGATCGAAAAGGAGTACGAGGTTTCACTTGATAAGGAGATAGAAAGCCGGGACATTGGCAAAATGGAAAAGGGGGGCCTTGAGCTTGTTCCCGGCAGGAAGAATAAGCCCTGCCGCATAGTAAAGACCGCTCCCTGTAAGGTCAATATTACACTTACCGAGGGGATAAACCGTGAGATACGGCGTATCGCAGAGTACTACGGCTACAGGGTCATGAAGCTTAAAAGGATCCGCTTCGGAAATATCCTGCTCGGGGATCTTAAAAGCGGTTCCTACAGGGAGCTAAGCCCGAAGGAAATAAAAGGTCTTATCAAAGGATCCTTATAGAAAGAATTAAAAAATGAATAAAGAAGAATACGACTCACTTAAGAAAAAAATCGAATACCATATGAACCTCTATTATAATGAGGACGCACCGGAGATCTCCGACTACGAGTACGACCTTCTTATGCAGGAATTAAAGCAGGCAGAAAGGGAGAACCCCGATTTCGTTACAGCGGACTCTCCGAGCCGGAAGATCGGCGGAAGGGCAAAGCGCGAGGCCGGAGTAAAGGTTACTCATGACGTTCCGATGCTATCAATTGAGGATGTCTTTAATAAAGAGGATGTGAGCTCCTGGATCGATAAGGTCCATCTTCTGCACCCGGGCTGCACCTTTTCCGTTGAAGCAAAGATAGACGGCCTTAGCATGACACTCCGCTACAAAAGGGAAAACGGATGCCTTAAGCTTACACTTGCGGAAACCCGCGGAGACGGCTTTACCGGGGAGGACGTGACTCTTAATGCCCTTATGATCAGCGATGTAAAAGAGACCCTTGATCTCCCCTTTGATGAGCTGGAGCTAAGGGGCGAGGTCTATATGAAGATTGAGGACTTCGAACGCTTTAATTCTATACAGGAGGAAAAGGGGAAGCCCGCCGCCGCAAATCCGAGGAACCTTGCCGCGGGAACGCTTCGTCAGCTTGATCCTTTTGTTACAAAGGAGCGGAAGCTAAGCCTTTTTATCTTTAATGTACAGAAGGGTCCCGCCGAAATAATGGAAGACCATATTAAAGCCCTTGATTCTCTTGAAAATGCCGGGGTTAAGACTGTGCCCCATTTTCTGTGCTCCACCGCATCAGAGGTTTTAGCTGCTATCGACCGGATTGCGGAGGATCGTTCGGAATATGACTTTGATATAGACGGCGCTGTGGTAAAGATAAACGAGGTTTCCTTCCGCGATGACTTCCCTGCCGGAAGCAAGTATTCCAGCGGCCACATAGCCTATAAATACCCTCCCGAGGAACGGATCGTCACCATGGATCAAATTCTCGTGGATCTTGGCCGCACCGGAAAGCTTACCTTTACCGGTGTTTTCCATGACAGTGAGACCGGAAAGCCTGCCCGGCTCTGCGGCACCAACGTATCCCGTGCAACCCTCCATAATGCCGATTATATAAGGGATATGAAGATAGGCATAGGCGGAAAATACCGTCTCTTTAAGAGCGGAGAAATAATCCCGAAGCTTAACGGCTGCGTTAAAGAGCCGGAAACGGTCTTTACTCCCCCTGAAAGCTGTCCTGTCTGCGGCGAAAGGCTTATCCGTGAAACGGATACTTCGGATATCCGCTGCGTCAACCCCCTCTGCCCCGCCCAGTCCGTCCGGTCCATTGCCTACTTTGTATCGAGGGATGCGATGAACATAATGGGTCTCGGAGACACTCTTATCGAAGCGCTGGTAAAGGAAGGGTATTTAAAAAGCTACGCCGATATCTACCGCCTTTCCACCTTCAGGGAGGAGCTTATAGAAAAGGGTCTTATAGGAAAGGAAAAGAATACGGACAAGCTCTTAAATGAGATAGAGAAGTCAAAGGATAATGATCCTTCCCGCCTTCTGACGGCCCTTGGTATCAGAAATGTCGGAAAGCGTACCGCTTCTGACATCATAAGACACTTTAAGGATATAAGGCTCTTAAAAACCGCCACTACAGAGGAGCTTCTGTCAGTTCCAGAGGTCGGTGAGACCATCGCTTCGGGGATCGTTGATTTCTTTAAGAATGAGAAGGATCTCTCTGTTTTCGACGACCTTATGGCATCCGGTCTTAACCCTCTTCTTAAGGATCAGGGAGAGGTATCGGAAAGGCTTAAGGGCCTCACAATAGTCGTAACGGGGACACTTAAGAATTACGGCAGGAAGGAGATCCAGGAGGTCATAGAAAAGAACGGCGGCAAGGCTACCGGCTCCGTCAGCAAAAAAACAGACCTCCTTATCGCAGGCGAAGCCGCCGGCTCCAAGCTTACGAAGGCCCGTGAGCTCGGCATCAGGGTGATAAGTGAAGAGGAATTTACTGCCCTGCTGCAATAGGAGCTGTTCCTCAGGAGACTCTGTTTCTTTCCTCCCCGTTAATAAACGCCTTCAGATTCAGGTAAACCTCGTTCACGCATCTTTCCCTCGCTTCCACGCTTGCCCAGGCAAGGTGCGGCGTGATTATCAGCTTCTTACTGTCTTTTATCCTTCCCAGGGGGTTATCCTTTGCGATCGGTTCCTTTTCAAGGACATCGAGGCCGGCGCCCGCAATGGTCCCGTTTTCGAGGGCTTCATACAGGGCCTTATTATCGACGACCGGTCCTCTTGCCACATTTATAAGGACCGCAGTTTTCTTCATCATCGACAGAGCCCTGCCGTCAATGAAGTTGCGGCTTAGGTCGCTTAAAGGGCAGTGAAGAGAGAGGAAATCACTTTCCCTAAGCAGTGTTTCCTTATCCACCTCTTCATAGCCGCTATTATGCCTTTTACCCGTGACAGAATGAATGATTACCCTGCATCCGAAGGCTTCAGCAATTCTCGCAACCCTCGAACCGATATTTCCGAATCCGGCTATACCCCAGGTTTTCTTATCCAGCTCATTAAAGGGAATGTCAAAATTGGAGAACCTCTCCTGCCCTGCGTACTGCCCCGACTTCACATAGTTATCATAGTGGACTATCTTCTGCGAAACGGTAAGCGCCAGGGTAAAGGTGTGCTGTGCCACCATTGCGGTAGAATAATCCCTTACATTTGTGACAAGTATCCCCCTATTTTTGCAGTAGTCAATATCGCAGTTATCGTAGCCTGTAGCAAGCTCCCCGATAAACTTAAGCTTCGGCGCATCCTTTAAGGACAGCTCATTCATCGGAGCCTTATTCGATATGACCGCGTCGGCATCGAAAATACGCTCCTTCACTTCTTCTATAGTCACGGTATTATCATAGGACACGAATTCCCCCAGCTCCTCAAAACAGGATACATCCGTATCCGCCCCCGCACTAAGTCTCTCGAGTAATACAATCTTCATATTTTGACCTTATGCCGCAGGCATCAGTGTCCCATCGGTGACGTGCCTGCGCGGCACCGATGAAAGTTTGAAAGTCAAAGACTTTCAAACTTTCCTGGTCTCCTTTTCTATTCCGTTACAGTCTATAAAAATACTTGTACATTTTCAAGGGTAATAAGGTATAATCGCATATATAATGTTCCAGAAAAGGTTTCCGGCATGGATAAATATGATTATAGAAAGCTGACTGTCAGAAAGACCGCTATAGAAGCACTTGGCATCCTTTGTGCATTGCTTCTCAGCTTTTTTAATACCTTCTTCCCATTCAGTCTCGATACCATGGGCATAATACTGGTGGCGGGAATTTTCGGCGCGATCCCCGGGATAATCGCCGTCTTTCTTTCCTTTGTCATCATTTCCCTGATCTCCGGCGGAGTATTCGCGGTAAGCACCGCCTGCATCTTCCAGCTTGTCGCTGTAACGGTCTCCTTCCTCGTAAAAAAAGGATTCCTTAAAACAAAGAAAAGATGTGCACTGCTGATCCTTATCCTCCTTTTGATCCAGTACCTCGGTGATTCCGCCGGTTATTTCATCGAGGGCCTGAGCGAAGGTGTGATAAATGCCGGCTTCTTTCTGGATCTTTATACCTTTCTCCTCTTTCCGGGCGTTATAGTCCCTGTCCTCATTCTTTATTTCCTGTCACGGATGATCCCCGACAGGATCCTTATGTTCCTGCCAAATTTCTGGGTATACATTAAGGACGGCTTCTTCCGTAATATCCTTGATGAGCAGACCATAAAGAACAGAAAGCGTTCCATAGAGGATAAGCTAAGTATCGTTATCGGTCTCGTTGCGACCGGAATGACCATTGCCGCGATTCTCCTTATAAATACCCTTTACTTCATGCCTGAGCTTATGAGAGCCAGATATGAAAGGAATTTCCGCGGGTTTGAAGGGCGGCCTCTGTCAGAAAACGCTCCTCCTCCAACCGATGTACGACCTCCGGAGCTGCCGGAGAATATAAATTCAGATACCGAGATAGTCATCGGAGGGCAGACAATGCCGGCAAAGGATCTAATGGACCGCCTCGGGAAAGAAATGCAGCTCGGTCAATGGGATACCGTACGGGGCATGGCAAGGAACCTCGCCTTTTTCATCAAATTCGTTATGGGGCTTATTTACGTGGAGATCGCAGAGATCGCGATAGTCATGTTCTTTGTAAGGAAAAGCATTGTGATGCCTACGGAGATCATTGCCTATGCGATGGACAGATACGCAGCCGGAACCGAAAAGGAACGGATGGAGAGCGCAAAGTATGTGCATCGCATGAATATAAATACGGGTGATGAGCTGGAGGGTCTGTACCATTCCTTTGAGAAAATGGTGGATGATTTCGAGAATTATCTGGAACGGCTGAAAAAGGAAAATGATCTTAAACGCGCCCTGGAGGTCGAAAAGGAAGCAAATGTTGCGAAGTCCGCATTCCTTTCAAATATGTCCCATGAACTAAGGACTCCGATAAACGCGGTCCTCGGGATGGATGAAATGATACTCCGTGAATCCGAAGACGAGAATATAAACCGCTATGCAGCCGACATACGGAATGCGGGAAAAAGCCTTCTTGGCCTTGTAAATGATATTCTTGATTTTTCAAAGATAGAAGCCGGCAAGATGGAGATAATCCCTGTTGACTATGAGCTTTCGAGTACGATCAACGATCTTATCAATCTGGTGCGCTTAAGGATAGAGGACAAGGATCTTAAATTTATCCTTCATGTGGACCCTGCCATGCCGCATCTCCTCCACGGTGATGAGATCAGGCTTAAGCAGATCATCACAAATATACTTACCAATGCCGTAAAATACACGGAAAAGGGAAGTATCACAATGGAGCTTAAATTTACGAGGGTGAATGATAAGGAGATCGATCTCTTTGTTTCGGTACAGGATACCGGTATCGGTATAAAGGATGAGGATCTCGGAAAACTCTTCGCTGCCTTTGAAAGGATCGAAGAAGAGAGAAACCGTACCATTGAGGGAACGGGGCTTGGAATGAATATAACCCAGAGCCTCTTAAATCTTATGGGAAGCCGTCTCGAGGTCGAAAGCGTATACGGAGAAGGCTCCAACTTCCACTTTAAGATCCGTCAGGGTATTACAAGCGATGAACCCATCGGTGATATAGAGGAAACCTATAAAAAGACTTTAAAGGAAGGGATCAAATACAGGGAATCCTTCAGGGCACCTGACGCCGAAATACTTGTGGTTGACGATACGGCTATGAACCTCGCTGTAATAAAGGGGCTCTTAAAGCAGACACAGCTGAAGATCGATACCGCAGAAAGCGGCTTCGAATGCCTTGACAGGATAAGGAAGAAGCGCTACGACATCATTTTCCTGGATCACAGGATGCCTGAAATGGACGGTATGGAAACCCTTGAAAGGATGAAGGAAATGACGGATAAGGACTCAAAGTGTGTCGGAGTTCCGGTTATCGCCCTTACCGCCAATGCAGTAAGCGGGGCAAGGGAGGAATACTTAAATGCCGGTTTTAATGATTATCTTACCAAGCCCGTGGACGGAGAAGCGCTTGAAAAGCTTATAATCCGTTATCTCCCCGAGGATAAATATACCCCTGTGAATGAAGATACCGACATTAAAGACGACGACATCGAGCTCCCCGAATGGCTTCTGAAAACGGATGAGCTTGATACCGGAGCCGGCATAGAAAACTGCGGCTCCGCTTCGGCATATCTTACCGCCCTTAAGCTATTTTACGATAATTCTTCCGTCAACAGGGAAGCTATCAGAAGCTTCTATGACGCGGAGGATTGGAAGAACTATAATATCAAGGTACATGCTTTAAAGAGTTCAGCAAGGCTTATCGGCGCGGCAGAGCTTTCCATTCTTTCGGAAAAGCTTGAAAACGCAAGTATTGAAGGGAGCCTCGATAAAGACTTCATTTCGGATAATACGGAGAAGCTCCTTAATATCTATGCTTCCTATGAGTCCCTGCTTCTTTCTCTCGGTGATAAAAATGACGGATCAGATAATGATGAAGAAGGCGATAAACCCCTTATTGACGAAAACGGCCTTAAGGACGCATACGGTTCGATTACGGAGCTTATAGGAGTCGCGGATTTTGACAGCTGTGAAATGATAATCAAAAGCTTACAGGGCTACAGAATGCCCGATGATACGGAAAAGCAGCGCTTTAATGATATAATGGATGCAGCAAAGAGATTTGACTGGGACAGGGTCGATATACTGACCCGAAGCGGGAGGTAATTTTAGATCATGAAAAAAGAAGTTCTGTTTATAAGCAGAGGTGAGTCATTTATGGTAAATGCCATAATCGACAATTTGAAGAGCGGCGGCTACAAGGTCAGCAGGATAGATCCCGTTATCAAGGAGCTTAATGAGAATAAGAGTGACCATAAGATCATAGTCTTTTACCTCGGTGACTATGTTGAGGAGATAAGCGATTTTCTCACATTCTTAAAGGATGTATGCATTGAAGAATTCAAATATCTCTACTGCATCGGCAGTAAGGAGGAATTAAGCGTGATCCGCAGTAATGTACTTATCTACGCGGTCAGGGAAAGCTATGAGAGGCCCGTTAATGTAAAGACCCTTATAGCCGACCTTGATGCTCTTATAGAGCAGCATGAGGGCGACAGCGCGAAGAAAACCATCCTTGTAGTGGATGATGATGTGGTCTTCCTAAATATGATGAAGGAGTGGCTTTCGGATAAATATATGGTATCCCTTGTAAATTCCGGAACAAGGGCTATCACCTTCCTTGCGAATAATAAGCCGGACCTTATCCTTCTCGACTATGAAATGCCTGTGACAAGCGGCCCGCAGGTCCTTGAAATGATAAGATCGGATTCGGAGCTTGAAAATACTCCCGTAATCTTCCTTACCGGAAAAGGCGACAGGGAAAGCGTTACAAAGGTTCTGTCCCTGAAGCCCAACGGCTACCTCCTTAAGAGTCTTAAGCAGCCTGAGCTCCTGGCATCCCTCGATGAATTTTTTGAAAAGCAGAAGGTCGATAAGATCATAAAGATCGCCCGTAACTTTTCTTAAAAAAGCCCTGTCGATCTCCCGTATAATCAAAAAAAGCCCTGTCGGGCTTTTTTTAGTGGACCATAGGGGGCTCGAACCCCTGACCTCCAGATT
>JAFTEC010000024.1 GCA_017453865.1 Lachnospiraceae bacterium | reverse complement strand
TCTGTGATTGGAAGAGCTTCGGTATCTTTAATAGTAATCGAAACTTTGTCATTAATAACACCCTGTTCAGTAATCTTGCCAATGTAACTTTGGACTGAAACCGGATATTTCTTATCTGGAAGCCTGCTTGATGTAGCATAGCACTTCTTTCTAAAAAACATTAAGCGATTACCCTGTCAGCCGGACCGTAGATCATTTGTAAAAAACCCCCGCAGATGATATTGTATTATTCGTTGACGGATCGATCCGAAAAAGTCCGGAAATTGAAAGGAGAACTTACATTATGAGCAGCTTTTCAACAGGAACAAAGTGTGTGCAGGCGGGTTACCGGCCCGGAAACGGCGAGCCGAGGCAGATCCCGATAGTGCAGTCCACCACCTTCAAATATGATACAAGCGAGGATATGGGTAAATTATTTGACCTTGAGGCCTCCGGCTATTTTTATACAAGGCTCCAGAACCCCACAAATGACCTGGTTGCCGGAAAGATCGCCGAGCTTGAGGGCGGCAGCGCTGCAATGCTTACAAGCTCCGGACAGGCTGCGAACTTTTTCGCACTCTTCAATATCTGCGAATGCGGAAGCCATATAGTTTCCTCCTCCTCCATATACGGCGGGACCTTCAACCTGATAAGTGTGACCATGGCGAAGATGGGCATCGAAGTGACCTTCGTGTCACCGGACGCCTCTCCGGAGGAGCTTGATAAGGCGTTCCGGGACAATACCAGAGCGGTATTCGGGGAAACGATCGCAAACCCTGCACTTACGGTTCTGGATATCGAGAAATTCGCGCATGCCGCACATAAGCACGGTGTTCCCCTTATCGTTGACAATACCTTCCCGACGCCCGTGAACTGCCGTCCCATAGAATGGGGTGCGGACATCGTGACCCACTCAACCACGAAATATATGGACGGCCACGGAGCCGCGGTGGGCGGAGCTGTTGTTGATTCAGGACACTTTGACTGGATGGCGCATAAGGACAAGTTCCCCGGCCTTACAACTCCGGATGAATCCTATCACGGTATAGTATATGCGGAAAAATTCGGACAGGAGGGCGCCTTCATAACCAAGTGTACGTCACAGCTTATGAGGGATTTCGGCTGCATCCAGTCGCCCCAGAATGCCTTCATTTTGAATCTCGGGCTGGAATCACTCCATGTACGTATGCCGAAGCACGTGGAGAACGGTACGGCGGTAGCGGAGTTCCTTAAGGCTCAGCCACAGGTCCGGAAGGTCAGCTACCCCGGACTTAAAAGTGATCCCTATTATGAGCTTTCGAAGAAATATCTGCCTAACGGCGGCTGCGGCGTAGTGTCCTTTGAATTAAACGGCGGGAGAAGCGAAGCGGAAAGCTTTATGAAGAAGCTTAAGCTTATTGCGATAGAGACCCACGTAGCCGATGCGAGAAGCTGCTGCCTGAACCCCGCCACCTCAACCCACAGACAGCTCACGGATGAGCAGCTGGAGGCGGCAGGCATCCCCGCAGGCCTTATCCGCATTTCCTGCGGTCTGGAGGATAAGGAAGATCTTATCGCTGATCTGAAAAACGCACTTGAATAAATTGGCGGAACTCCCGAAATAAAACGCCCCCCTGAAAGCCTCAGGGGGGTTTTGTTTTATACTATAGCTGAAGAAGATCCTTACGCAAGGACTCCCCTCGTTGAATTCTTAATGGTAGGTATCTCCGTCTCATCCTTGTCATCGATATGCACTCCCGCATACTTCTTTGTCTCATCGGCAATGACCTTTGATAACAGAAGGACCGCGATTATATTGGGAATCGCCATAAGCCCGTTAAAGAGATCTGCGATATTCCATATAAGATTAAGCTCCGTAACAGACCCCACAAAGATCCCCAGGACCCATAAGATCTTGTAGACCTTTATGACCTTTTCCCCAAGGAGATATACCGCACAGCGCTCCCCGTAATAATACCAGCCGAGGATCGTTGAAAATGAAAAGGACACGAGACCGATAACAAGTATGGGGATCCCGATGGCGGGGATCATTGAAAATGCAAGGCTGGTAAGCTCGGCACCGTTTCCCGATAGTCCGTCTATGGTGGGGTGCTTGATGATACTTGATACCAGCACAAGTCCCGTCATAAGACATACAACAACCGTATCCCAGAAGGTTCCCGTCATGGAAACCAGTGCCTGTCTCTTGGGATTTCTGGTCTGTGCCGCGGAAGCCACAAGAGGCGCGGAGCCCATTCCCGATTCATTTGAAAAGAGTCCGCGGGCAAATCCGTATCTGCAGGCTGCCGCCACCGTACTTCCCACAAAGCCGCCTCCCGCAGCCCTGGGGCTAAACGCCGCCGAAATAATGGTCGTAATGGTCTCTCCCAGCACATCTGCATTCATGGATAGGATGATGATGCAGCCAACCACATAGAAAGCCGCCATAAAGGGAACCAGCATCTCAGATACCCTTGTTATGGATTTGATACCGCCGATTATGACAAGTCCCACCACCAGACAGAGTATCACTGCGGTAACGTATGTCATTATCCGGCCTGAATTCTCATCTGACGCGAAATTCTGCCTCGCATTGGTAACGACCGCATTTGCCTGCACCATACATCCTATTCCGAAGGCACATATGGCCGCCAGCGATGAAAAGACTATGCCAAGCCACTTTTTATTCAACCCCCTGTCAAGAGCGTACATTGCGCCGCCCAGCATGGAGCCGTCTTCACTCTTTACCCTGTACTTTATTGCGATAAGGGTTTCCGAATACTTGGTGGCTATGCCGAAGATACCCGTAAGCCACATCCAGAGCACCGATCCCGGGCCTCCCATCGCAATGGCCGTACCCACGCCTATTATGTTTCCTGTTCCTATGGTAGATGACAGCGCCGTGGTGAGCGCCCCGAACTGTGATACATCGCCCTCCACATCCGGGTCCTTCGTGACCGACAGCTTTATGGCCTTGAAAATGTCCTTCTGCACAAATCCGGTCCTTGCCGTCATAAAAAGATGGGTCCCAAACAGCAGGATTATGAGGGGCCATCCCCAAAGAAATCCGTCAATAGTCTCTATAATCTCCGAAAAACTCATAATTCTCTCCTCTCTTTGTAGTTCCCCTCCTTTAAACTGATTAGTATAATACCATACTTTCCGGGAATCACACAATCAAATGAAGTCAAAGGACTTTTGAACTTGAACATTCGCGCGTTTTGAAATATATTGGTACAGACAAATTTTTGCGTTAAGGAGAAAAAAAATGACAGATTTACTTGAAAAAATATGCGATACCGCGAAGGAAGCGGGAAAGATCATTCTGGAGGGCTCGGAAAAGATAAAGAGCCTGAAGATAAAGAGTAAGAGCGGCCACGGAAACTATGTGACCGAATACGATTCACGCGTTCAGGACTTTCTCGTACGTGAGCTTTCAAAGATACTGCCTGAAGCCCACTTTGTGGGAGAGGAAAACGGACAGGAGATCTTTAAGGATGAATACCGTTCAGGCTATACCTTTGTCATAGATCCCATTGACGGCACCACGAATTTCATCAAGGGCTGGGATGAGAGCGTGAGCAGCATCGGGCTCCTTAAGGACGGTAAGCCCTATATCGGTGTGATCTATAACCCCTACGCTGACCGGCTTTATTATGCCGGGACCGGAAAGGGGGCATATCTTAACGGTGAGAGGATACAAACCTCGGAAGAGCCTCTGGAGGAAACGATCATAATAATGGGAACCTCGCCCTACTACCCCGAGCTTTCCGACAGGGCCTTTGTTCTCGGCAGGGAGGCCGTGAGACACGGCATAGACATAAGAAGAGGCGGCAGCGCCGCCACGGATCTTTGCAGGCTTTCCTCGGGACAGGCCGGAATGTTCTTTGAGCTGAGGCTGGGTCTCTGGGATTACTGTGCCGGAGCGGCCATACTTCAGGAAGCCGGAGGAATACTAATGGACATCAAGGGAGAGCCCCTGACATATGACAGGGCTTCCTCTGTAGTAGCTCTGTCAAAGGGAGTCAGTAAAGCGCAAGCGGCGTGGGTGTTTGATACTTAAGTATGACACCTCCGGTTTTCGGAACGCTTATCCTTAATCTTCCGCTTCTTACCTGCTGATCAAGGGTTTCGGTGGTAAAACCGTTGTCGGCTGTGATAAGCAGCCTCTTTATCGTACATTCCGAAGGTATGCCGGCGGTCCATACTTCGCCGTTCCACTCTACGTCCCTGTCATTATTATTTAGGATGATGACCGAAGCGCCGTCCCTGTTGAATCTTGCAAAGGAGAGGATCCCTTCCTCATCCCCGTCATTAAGGAGGGGGATCATACTTCCAGTCATCAGCTCCTTATTCTCCTTATGTATCCTTATACAGGCTCTGTGGAAGTCAATAAGCTCGAAGTCTTCATTTCCCCAGGGGTAGGTGCGTCTGTTGTCGGGATCCGTAAAACCGCAGAGCCCCGCTTCATCTCCGTAATATATGGTAGGTGCCCCGGGCCAGGTCATCTGGAACAGTACGGCTTCCCTCATAACCGCTTTATTTACGCCTTCTTCGGCTGCCTGTGAGCCAAGTCTGTCCACCCTTCCCACCTTATGGTTGGTTCTCGTCAGGAATCTGGAATGGTCATGATTTGAAAGCTCATTCATAGCCGCCAGACCGGAACCTCCCAGGAACTGCCTTCTGAAGGCTCTCATGGAAGACCAGAAGGCATCGGGATTATTTAAGAGATCCTGACGGTATTCGTCCGAATGCTTCTGCATTCCGGTAAGAAACCAGCTGATAGGCTCCATAAACGCATCATAATTCATTATGGTATCCCATTCACCGTTAGCTATCCAGCTTTCCGCATCCCCGTAATGCTCCGCAAGCACTATGGCATCAGGGTTTGCCTCCCTTACGGCAGCCCTGAAATCCTTCCAGAACCTGTGATTGAATTCCGGTGTATGACCCAGATCCGCAGCCACGTCAAGTCTCCAGCCGTCAGCATTATAGGGCGGTGAGACCCATTTCTTTGCTATACCGAGGATATAACTGTAGAGCTCCGGTGAATCCTCATAATTTAATTTGGGGAGTGTATCGTGCCCCCACCAGCCGTCATAGCTGTCATTATCCGGCCACTTATTTTCGTCAAAGAAGCGGAAGAAGGAACGGTAAGGACTGTCTGCGCTCGAATAGGCCCCGCTTGCATAGCCTTCCCCGTTTTCATATATCTTCTCGCGGTCCAGCCATTTATTGAAAGAGCCGCAATGATTGAAAACGCCGTCGATTATGACCTTTATTCCCATTTCATGCGCTCTTCTTACCAGCTCTGCGAAGATCTCGTTACTTGCTTCCAGATTCCGCCTGCTTGTCACTCTCTTTATGTATTTTGTGGCGAAGCGGTTTTCCGTGGAATCCTTAAGGCACTCCCCGCCGTCCTCCACAATGACCCCGTAGTGGGGATCGATATGATCATAATCCTGGCTGTCATACTTATGATTGGATGGGGACACAAAGAGCGGGTTAAAGTAGATCACATCCACTCCCAGCTCCTTAATATAGGGAAGCTTATCAAGGACTCCCTTCAGATCCCCGCCGTAAAAGCGGCGTACATCCATGCTGTCCGGGTAATAATCCCAGTCCTCTACCTTCTCGGCATAATCCCCGAGATAGTAATATTCGCGGCTTTGTACGTCATTGGAAGGATCCCCGTTATAAAAACGGTCTGTGAAGATCTGATACATTACGGCTCCCCGGCTCCATTCGGGTGTCTTGATACCGGGGACGAGCTTGAATTCGTCACGGCAGCCCCCTGAGCTTTCGAGGCCGCTACGTCCGTATGAAAGGCAGATATTGCCGGACACCATCTCGAAATGGTAGAAAAAGGGCTCATTCTCAACATTTATATGTCCCTCATAATAATCAAAAAGCCCCTCGGATGAGATACGTGTCATCCTGTGCCTGCCGCCCCTCACGCAGATAAAAACGTCATCTACGTTATTTCTGCCGGTACGGAAACGGAGTGCAACAGAGGAATTGGGCTCCGGCTCTATTGGGAACACATAATCCTCCGTCATATCCGCATAAACCGCCTTATAATTAAAGACGGGCCGCATGGACAGGATGTATATTAAATTATCCCTTAAGCTACTCTCCATTTAAACCAACCTGTAAAATGTCCGGTTCCCGTTTGGCCGGACATCACTTACCTTAATATGATCAATTCGATCAGAAACACCATAACACAGGCTCCCGCTGCAACGGTAAGAAGGCTTTTCCTGAGAAAAGCCAGTATCAGTGCGGTAACGAAGCCCGCTGCCGCGGAATAAAGGCTTCCGGTAGCCGTAAATATGGCGGGAACCGTCATGGCCGACAGTGTTACGTATGGCACATAATAAAGAAAGGACTTTATAAAGGGGCTCTTTATCTCCTGCCTTATCAGCGTAAGTGGAAGGGCTCTTATCAGGAAGGTTACGAGAGCCATGACCAGAATATAGATATATGTATTCTCAGTCATTCTTCACCCCTCTCTCCTTAAGGATCTTTTCCGCCGTCTGCTCCGTAGCGGGGAAAAGAAGTGCAGCGATGACGGATACCATCACTGTAACGATTATTATCCTCGTTCCCGATGAAATTTCCTTTAATACCGGAGCATAGGTGAACGCTGTCGAAACGATCACCGCGAAAAGCGCCGCAAGTGCAATGTTTTTATCCTCCCTGGAGGGCGGAACGACTATGGCAACAAACATTCCGTAAAGCGCAACTCCGAGGGCACTTATGAGCCTCGCCGGAAGTATCTCTCCGGAAAAGGCCCCGAGAAAGGTTCCCAGTACCCATCCCGCAACCGAAATAATGATGGCCCCTGCGGAAAAAGCCGGAGCAAGCACGCCCGGCCTTGTGATGCTCACTCCGAATATCTCATCCGTTACTCCGAAGGCTATTCCAAGCCTTTTGTATATAGGAAGCTCCGGTGCCACCTTCTGTGAAAGAGCCGCACTCATCAGCATATAGCGGAGATTTATAACAAGCTGCACTCCTGCCATCTCCAGATAGGAGCCCGCTGCCGCGATCACGGATATTCCCGCAAACTGTCCGGCGCTTGTAACGTTGCTTAAGGACATAAGGGTTGCCTGAAATACCGACAATCCCGCTTTTACCGCCTGTATCCCGAAGGCAAAGGACACTGCCAGATATCCAAGGGCGATGGGAATGCCGTTTTTTAACCCGTCCCTGAAGTTTTTCTCTGTATCAGAAAGACTTGATCTCATCCTGAGAATCATCCTCGTTTTCATCTATATTAAGGATCTTTATGTCATAGCTCACACTGTCATTTACCTTGACCCTGCAGACATCCCCTTTTTTGTGACCTAAGAGGGCCTTTCCTATGGGAGACTCGATACTAATGTAATTTTTCAGGGAATTTCCCCTTATACTCGTGACGATCTTATATCTCTCACGGCTTTTGTCATCCAAAAACTCCACATCCACGAAGTTATTGAGGCCGACCTCTCCCTTCTCCGAGGCATCGTCTATGATGATGGCGGTCCTCAGCATATTATCGAGATAACGGATCCTGCTCTCGTTCTCGTTCTTTGCCTTTTTCGCCGCGTAATACTCGAAATTCTCACTCAGATCCCCCTGTGCCCTGGCTTCCTTCACAGCCTCTATGAGCTTGGGGCGTTCTATCAGCTTCCTGTCCTCTATTTCCTTTTCTATTTTTTTCACGTCGCTCTTTGTGAGCTCCGCCCTGCCCTTATGCATATCTGCTCCTTATACCGGTACAGCGATTCTTCTGTACCAGATATTGACCCACACCGCCTAATTATACGCTATATTGATGTTTCCGTAAAGAAAACAGCCAACCGGGGTGGGCTGGCTGTCTTCGGAGAAGGTATTTCTTTTTGGGGTATAGTTTGTTAGACTATATCATTTATGGGGGGTACGCAGATAATATAGCATTTACTCCCTTTGTCAACAAGATGCAGCCTTAACAAACTTTACAAAAACTCGTGGGTTTTTTTGTTAATTTTATACTATATGGCACGCACAGGATTCTTCGGGCTGCGCCCTCAGAATGGCATTTGCGGCTCTCAGAGTGACTTTTGGGGCTCTCAGTTATCCCCACAGCGCTTCGAACTCTTCTCTTGTGAGCTTTTCCTTTTTCAGAAGCTCCTCCGCGCATCTTATCAATACTTCCTTATTTTCGGAGATAAGCTCCTTAGCCTTCTTATAGCAGGAATCGATTATCGCCTTTACTTCAAGGTCTATCTCACCGGCAGTCTCTTCGGAGTGGCTTCTCGGATGCGCCATATCGCGGCCGATGAAGACCTCTTCCCCGTCGTCATCATAGCTTACAACGCCCATCCTTTCGCTCATTCCGTACTTCGTGACCATAGCGCGGGCTTCCTTTGTGGCCTGCTTCAGGTCCTGGCTGGCACCGGTCGTGATATCTCCGCAGAACATTTCTTCCGCAACTCTTCCGCCCATATCCACCACGATCTCATTGATCATTCGGGTCCTGGTCATAAATTCCTCGTCATGCTCGGGTAAAGGCATGGTATAGCCTGCCGCTCCGAGACCCGTTGGGATTATGGATATCGTATAGATAGGTCCAACCTCGGGAAGAAGGTGGAAAAGCACGGCATGACCCGCCTCGTGGTAAGCCGTGATTCTCTTGTCCCTGTCGGAAACGATCTTACTCTTCTTCTCCTTGCCTATACCCACCTTGATGAAGGACTGCTTGATATCGTTATGTGTCAGGTATTTCCTTTCCTCCCTGGCAGCCAGTATCGCTGCTTCGTTTAAAAGGTTCTCAAGGTCAGCCCCCGTAAAGCCCGTGGTCGACTGGGCGATCTGATGGAGATTCACATCGTCCCCCAGGGGCTTCTTTTCCGCGTGAACCCTTAATATTTCCTCCCTGCCGCGGACATCCGGTTTGCCAACGATCACCTTTCTGTCGAATCTACCGGGTCTCATTATGGCAGGATCCAGTATATCAACACGGTTTGTGGCTGCCATTACGATTATGCCTTCGTTTACACCGAAGCCGTCCATCTCAACGAGGAGCTGGTTCAGTGTCTGCTCCCTCTCGTCATGTCCGCCGCCGAGGCCGGTTCCCCTGCGCCTTGCAACCGCATCTATCTCATCGATAAAAACTATACAGGGTGAATTTTTCTTCGCATCCTCAAAAAGATCCCTGACTCTGGATGCACCCACACCCACGAACATTTCCACAAAGTCGGATCCGGAAATAGAGAAAAACGGCACTCCCGCTTCCCCGGAAACCGCCTTGGCGAGCAGGGTCTTTCCCGTTCCGGGAGGTCCCACAAGAAGCACTCCCTTCGGTATCCTTGCGCCCAGCTCGATATACTTTGCAGGATCCTTCAGGAAATCGACGATCTCCTCCAGATCCTCCTTTTCCTCATTAAGTCCTGCCACATCCTTAAAAGTGATCTTCTGGTCTCCCGCCTGTACCTTGACCGCCCGGGATTTTCCGAAATTCATCATCTTGCTGTTGCCGCCGCCTGCCTGCATGTTCATAAATGACATCAGGATAAAAAAGGCTGCAACAGACAAAAGCACCGGAAGTGCAAAGCTCACTATCCAGCTCTCACGCGCCACGTCCGCCGCCTTATATGACGGGAAAAGCTCCTTCAGCTCCTCCTCGGCCTTGCCGGTATCGGAAACATAGAGAGTTTCCACGCTTCCGTCACGGAGGCTCACGATAAGGGAGCCCGTAGGCGTTTCCGAATTCGGACGGACCTCCACCCCCACAACATTTTTCGACTTTATATCCTGGGTAAATTCCTGATGCGTATAGCTTTCGCTCTTCTTATTCCTTCCTGTTACGGAAAGAAATACCATAACTATCGCAGCTATGATAAGAAAATACACCAGGGTGCTTCTTACTCCGCTACTCTTCTTCAATCAGTTTTCCTCCAGCGTTACCACGCCAATGTACGGCAGATTTCTGTATTTCTGGGCATAGTCCAGTCCGTAGCCCACCACGAATTCGTCCGGGATATCAAAGCCGGTATAATCGATATCCACCTCGGTGACTCTTCTGTCCGGCTTATTAAGCAGCGAACATAGCTTCAGGCTTTCGGGGCCTCTGGTCCTTAAGATCTCCAGAAGATAGTGCATACTCCTGCCGGAATCTATGATGTCCTCCACAACTATCACATTCTTTCCCCTGATGGTATCGTCAAGGTCCTGAAGGATCTTTACGTCGCCGCTTGACTCCGTCCCGTCTCCGTAGCTGGAAACCTGCATGAAGTCAATGTAGACCGGAACCGAAATGCGTTTTGCAAGCTCACAGGCAAAAAAAGAAGCGCCCTTTAATATACAGATAAGCGTGATCTCCTTACCCTTATAATCCCGGCTTATCTCATCGGCAAGCTCCCTTATTCTTTTATCCAGTTCCTCTTCTCCGTATAAAACATCTATTTTGTCAGCCATAATATGTTCCTTTCCTTCAGCCGTCATTATCATCCTGCTGCTCCAGCGTTATCCTAAGTACCCTCTTCGTTTCCTCCGTTATCCTGTAGCCATAGCCTATCCTAAGGCCGGGCACCCAGATAACATCGCTCCCCCGGGCAAAAAGAAAAATACCGTCTCTTTTTTCCGCAGGTATCCTTTCATCAATAAAGAGATCCTTAAGCTTTTTGCTGCCGCCCTGTATGGTTATCCGGTCTCCTTTTCTCCTTGTTCTCCACACAGCGGTATTTTTGATTTTATCATAATCCAGCCATTTAGTATATCCGGAAACGGGGAAATTTTCTTTTTCAGCGGAAATACTGCATTTTAGCTTCCTTCCGTCCGGAAGGGCGATAATACTTTCACTTCCGTCCTCCTTAATGATAAAGGGGATCTCCTCCTTTTCCACCCCGGAACCCGCTGCATCCCCTGTCCTCCTGATGGTCAGGGTATCAAAGCTTCTTACCGCCGTCAGCCCGTAGGGAAGAGACAGCTTTTTCCCGCTAAGCCCCTTTGCCAGATCCTCCAGTGAGCGCACGTGGGCTGTCGTAATATCCTTTTCTTTTCCGGCTGCAAGAGCCATGGCCTTCTTTAATGCGAGGCTCACTAATACCGGTGCAGCCTTTTCAAGCCCGGGGATATTTATCCCGAGTCTGTCCGGCAGGCCGGAAGAGTCCGAGACCTCCTTAAGTAGTTTCTCTGCTTCTCCCTCAATGTATTCCCATATGCCGCCCAGTTTTTCGGAAGCATCGTAAATATGCTTAACTGCCGCGGGGTTTATCAATTCCGCCTCCGGAATGATATTATGCCTTATACGGTTTCGGGAAAGCTCCACATCCGCATTCGTCTCGTCCTCCCGCCAGGAGAGGCCCTTTTCCCTGCAGTATTCCTCTATCTCCTGCCTTGTGCAGAAAATAAGGGGTCTTATTATATTACCGCTGACCGGCCGGATGCCGCACAGACCCTGTATACCGGTTCCTCTGAAGAGGTTAAAGAGTGTGGTTTCCGCCGAATCCTCCATATGGTGAGCAACGGCTATCCTGTCGGCCCCGCTCTCATTAAAGACCCGGTATCTTGTGAGCCTGCCGGCTTCTTCCTCGGAAAGCCCCTCTCTTCTGGCTGTTTCGGGGATATCGGCATACACCGTCCGGCAGGGGATATCAAGGCTTCTGCACTGTTCCTCGGTAAAGCTGCAGTCCTCATCCGCACTCTGTCCTCTGATGCCGTGATGGACATGCAGCGCCTCAATACTGATCCCCAGCCTTTCCCTGAGTTCAGACATCAAAAAAAGGAGGCACAAAGAATCTGCTCCTCCCGAAACACCGATCAGTACACGGTTTCCCTTTTCTGTCATTCGGTGACCGGTAATCACCCTGAAAATACCGTCAACAGTGATCACTTTTCCTCATCCGGTTTGAAGATCACCTCTCCGTCATGCACCAGACCGAGCTTGCTCTCCGCCATTTCCTCCGCAAATTTCTTGGTCTTTGTATATTTCTCGTACTCCTGCAGCTCTGAGGTTCTTTTTTCCTCAAACTCTATTGCCCGTTTAAGCTCCTCTTCACGGGCAAGGTAGGTATTGTACTTATTCTGCAGCCTCATACCGTCGATGGATACCACCGCGAGAAGCATCCCTACCACAACAGCTATGCAGAAACAGCCGAACTTATTCTGTTTTTTCTTCTTATATGCCGGTATTTTTGCCATTATTAGTCCGAAACCCGAGTGTAAAATCAGAAAAATACCCTTTGATAATACATGTTATTTTTACTTTTGTCAATACGGTTGTTATTTTTTGTCAGATGTATTCAAAAAGCTCCTCCGCTTCTTCCTTACGGACCACTTCCTTAACATCCTTCACCCTGACCTTTACGGTACGGTTTCCGAAGGCTATCTCTATCACATCTCCGGGCTTTACCTCGGCTCCCGCCTTTGCGGGCTTTTCGTTAATCGTGACCCTGCCCGCATCGCAGGCTTCGTTCGCGATCGTACGCCTTTTTATCAGTCTTGATACTTTTAAGTATTTATCCAGTCTCATATTGATTCCTTTCGGCAGAATAAAGCTTCTTCGGGCTTCGCCCTAAGAATTAGGTAAAATAAAAGAGACATATGCCGTAGCACATGTCCCTCTGGATTTAACAAAACAAGTATATGTAATGAAAGCTATCCTTACTTCTTGTTTACAAGATCCTTAAGAGCCTTGCCGGCTTTGAACTTAGGTGCCTTTGAAGCTGCGATCTTCATAACAGCGCCGGTCTGGGGATTTCTTCCCTCTCTTGCAGCCCTCTTGGAAACCTCGAAGGTACCGAAGCCAACAAGCTGAACCTTGTCACCCTTCTTAAGCTGTGCGGAAACAACATCGGTGAAAGCCTTTACTGCAGCTTCTGCATCTTTCTTTGTCAGGCCTGCCTTATCGGCAACAGCAGCAACTAATTCTGTTTTGTTCATTTTGAACTCCTCCTATATACGAGTTTTTATCGGATTTATTTGGCCCCCTCAGAAGGCCACCAGATACACTTATACGCTTTTTATGCCGCTTTGTCAAGGAAAAAGGTTACTGTTCCGGCTGGGCGAAAAAGCGTTTTTACGGCTCCGTATACCTGCCCATAAAAAGTATCACTCCGCTTTCCCTGTCTCTGATAATGTATACAAACGGTCTGTCGGCGATGAACTCCTCCTTCGGCTCATCATAGGGCAGGGCCGTAAGACCCATCATGATCTCCGTGACAGCGGCAGCCCTGCTTCCTTCCTCATCCACCTCAACCATCGCTCTGTGACTTATATCGGATATGGTCAGGTTTTCCGAAAGATTGGAAAAATCCGCACTGCCGGAAAAGGCTGCTTCCATTCCGAGCTTCCGAAGCACTTCCTTCAGACCGTTTAACGTGAGATCCTGCTTAAATTTCGGGATAACAAGGGATCCGAGCTCGGTTTCCTCCGCATTATCCAGCTTCTCCAGAACATCCGAAGGGGAAAGCTCCTGAAAGACCGCAGTGAGATCCTTCTTTTCAGGATCCGCGTACATTATAAGATCCATTTCATAGCTGCTGTCCTTATAGGGCAGCGCCACCGCCTTCAGGCCGTTTTCATCCGAAAAGTAAGGTAAAGTCACGTCATCCTTATGCATCATTTCTGTTTCCGTGTCCTTATTTTTCCCGTGAAAGGTTTCCTCAAAGGTATCATTATGCGAAAAGCTGTGCTGCCATTCTCCGTAAAAATAAACTGCATTCAGGATATCGGCCACGGTGTTTTTATCCGCTCCGGCCTGATAATCCGATATCATGCCCTCTGTCGCGTCGTTCACCCAGGCAGTTATTTCCTTTTTTACATTATCCGTGTCACCGAAATCGACCTGCCTGAATTCACCGTCAAAGTACTCCCGGGCCGGTTTCACGAATTTCTCCTCATAGTCCGGACTTAGCTTCAGGTCCTTGTCGATAAAGAGTCCGTTAGCGCTTTTGAAATATGCGCTTTCCTTCTGCTCCTTATGGTAAAAGCCTTTCATTTCCTCCTTAAAGGCTTCAAAATCCTTTATTGAAAGGGCTTCGTTTATCCCCTCCGCCGTTTCTCCGTTGGCAGCCAGATCCGACAGCGCTATGGCAGAACAGATACTGAAGGGTGAGAAAAACAGATTATCCTCATTTCCGTATTCGTCGTACAGCTTCCGGCTGAACTCATTTATGGCCTGCTTCATTTCTTCCGTTTTTTCCTCAGCTACTGCTTCCGGAGCTGTCTCTGCTTCAGCCTCCGTTTCCTGTTCTGTCCCTGCTTCCGTTTCCGCAGCGCTCTCCTGCTCTGTCCCTGCTTCCGTTTCCGCAGCGCTTTCCTGCGTTGATTCCGGAGCAGAGCCTGTATCATTTCCGGCACCCGCCCCGCTGCCGGTCGCTGTCCCGCAGCCAGAAAGCATGATGACCGGCAGAGATATCAGGATCATACTTAAAATGCTTTTCTTCATATAGCCTCACTCCTTCCCGATCTATTACAGGCGTTTCGTCCCTTGAGCTCCTGCCTTACGATCTCAATCACTGCTCTGTTCCTTCAAAAGCTCATTATAGATATCCCTTTTCGAAACGCCCCTGTCGGCAGCGGCAAGCTTCATTGCGCTTTTCCTGTCATGTCCCAAAGCCTCATACTGCCCAACGTGCTCTCTTACAGACATTCCTGCATATTCTTCAGCCTTCTCCCTCTTTACCTCCTCCGGACTCTTTCCTTCAATGACCAGAACAAATTCTCCCCGGGGTCTGTTTTCGTCAAAATATGAGACTGCCTCCGTAAGGGTAAGGCGGAGTATCTCCTCATGCTTTTTCGTAAGCTCCCTGCAGATGGATATCTTCCTGTCACCCAGAGTGTTACAGAGCTCCTTCAGGCTTTCCTGAAGGTGATGCGGAGCCTCGTAAAGCACAATGGTCCGCTTTTCCTCCTTTAATTCCGCAAGTCTTTCCTTCCTAAGCTTATTTTCCCTTGGAAGAAAGCCCTCAAAGCAGAACCTTTCCGTGCCGAGCCCCGACAGGGTAAGTGCCGTTATCACCGCACTCGGTCCGGGGAGAGAGGTCATCGGTATACCCTCCTCGGCGCACCTTCGGATAAGCACCTCCCCGGGATCCGAAATGGCCGGAGTTCCCGCATCGGTGATAAGTGCAACATCCTTCCCTGACAGAAGGATACTGACAAGCTCTTCGGCTTTTTCGTATTTATTGTATTCGTGATAGCTTGTCAGGGGGGTGTGGATGTCAAAATGGTTTACGAGCTTCAGGCTGTTCCGGGTATCCTCCGCAGCGATGAGATCCACAGCGGACAGGGTTTCCCTTACCCTTTCGGTCATATCCCCGAGATTTCCTATGGGTGTTGCGCATACAAAAAGTGTCCCGCTCATATCAGTATCCGTAAACCTCCGTGATCTCGCTTGTGTATTTCCCGTCTTCCCCGAAGATTATAAGGGGCTTTTCACATTTCAGCTCGGGGTTTCCGCCCTTTCTGCCCTCCAGAAGCACCATATCGGGGGCCTTTCCGCTCCCCGGATAAACAAGCCTCATCCTCTTCGGCTCCAGCTTATTCCTCCTCATCTCCTCAAAAATATCCGGCAGTCGGCAGGGCCTGTGTACCATAAATAAGGCTCCTCCCGGCTTCAGAAGATAGGAGGCCGCCGAGATAACGTCCTGCAGCGTACATAGTATCTCATGCCTTGCAATGGCCTTCGGTGCTTCGGGATTCACAATCCCTGATCCCCGGATCATATATGGCGGATTGGAAACCACCGTATCAAAGGAGGCCGCGCTGAAAAGCGAGCGGGCCTCCCTTATATCTCCCTCCACAATATCTATCCTGTCTTCCAGCCTGTTATGTATGACGCTGCGCCTTGCCATATCGACGCTTTCCGGCTGTATCTCGAGCCCCGTAAAATGCCTGCCCTCCGTCTTTGCGGAAAGAAGGATCGGAAGGATCCCCGTTCCCGTACCGAGATCTATCAGCGTTCCGCCCTTTTTCACCGTGGCAAAGCCCGACAAAAGCACTGCATCCATACCGAAGCAGAAGCGTTCGGGATCCTGTATTATCTCATAGCCGTTCCTCTGCAGATCGTCAAATCTCTCACCGGCCTTTAATTCTACCTGCTTAAGGCTGCTTTCGCTCATCTCCCGTACCGGATCTTCCTTTACCGCGGTTCCTCTTATTCTTCTTGAAGTTCCTGTTTCCGCTGCGGTGCTCCTTTCCTTCCGGCGCTTTGTTGCCGGATTCCCCGTCCAGGGCACTTTCTCCCGGAAGCTCCTCCTCCAGAAGCTCCTTAGGCAGAGGCTCCTCAGGAACCTCCCTCTGCTTTTTCTGCTGGTTCTGACCCTTCTTCCGTTTCGCCTTGAAGGTTATCTCCTCTGCGGGATATTCCCGTATCTCCTTTTCATCCTCCTTTTCAAAGAGCACCTTTATCCGCTGACGGAGAACATTGACCTCGGCAACGGTTCCCTCCTCACCGTAAGGGTCTGCCACCAGATCCCCGACTCCGGGCAGCTTCTTATTCAGATACTCATAGGTTTCCTCTTCATTTTTCAGACAGCACATAAGCCGTCCGCAGACCCCGGAGATCTTTGTGGGGTTTAAGGAAAGGTCCTGCTCCTTTGCCATTTTAATGGACACGGGAACAAAATCCGATAAATAGCTGTGGCAGCAGAGCTCTCTTCCGCAGGGGCCGTATCCTCCCAGTATCTTTGTCTCATCCCGAACTCCTATCTGCCTGAGCTCGATCCTTGTACGGAAAACACCGGCCAGATCCTTAACAAGATCGCGGAAATCTATTCTGCCGTCCGCTGTGAAATAAAAGAGAAGCTTACTGTTATCAAAGGTATACTCGGCATCTATGAGCTTCATCTCCAGCCCATGCTTATGTATCTTTTCCTTGCAGATCTTTATCGCTTCCTTTTCCCTGACCCTGTTTGCCCGGTCGCTTTCAAGATCCTGCTCAGTTGCCTTTCTGATCACCGGCCGCAGAGGTGTATTGAAATCCTCCTCATTCCTTTCCTCGGGACCGGAGACCACCTTGCCCAGCTCCTTTCCCCGGACGGTTTCGACGACACAGTGATCGCCCTTTTTTAATTCTGCATCCCCCGCATCGAAGGAATAAACCTTCCCCGCGGAGCGAAATCTGATGTTAACTATTCTTACCACTTTATCTACCTCATGTTCATAAACAGCAGTTCAAAGGTGTTTTCCGGGTTTACATTGGATCTTAACCTGGATCTCACTGTCTTTATTTCCTCAATTATCCTGTTTATCCTTTCAAAGGAATAATACGCTGCGGCTCTTGCAAGCTCCCTTTCTTCATTGAAGAAGATGAGCCTTTCCTCACTTCCTCCGGCCTTTAGGAAAAGCACGTCCCTGAACCATAGAAGCAGAAAGCTAAGCACATCATCGCCCTCTTCCTTTTTTCCGGCGGCTTCGGCAGCCGCAAGTGAGATGCCGGTGTCATTCATATCCCGTACACCGGTAACGATACGGCGGAGCTTTTCAAAGAGCAGCTTAAACTCCTCACTCTCAGACAGCTGCACGGCCCTCCCGAGATTTCCCCTGGCGAAGGAAATGACAGCCGATGTGTCCGTAAGCTCCGGATTTTTTCTTTCCAGAAAAGAACGCACCTCATTATTATCAACAGCCCTCATCTGGAAACACACAGCCCTTGATACGATCGTCGGAAGAAGCCGGTCCTTATTATCGGAAAGGATGATGATCACCGCATAGGATGGAGGCTCCTCAAGGGTCTTGAGAAGAGCGTTCTCCGCTTCCTCCGTCATCAGGTTTGCGTCGGGAATGATGTAAATCTTCCGCGGACTGTAGTAGGGCTTTATCGCCACATCATTTACCACCTGGGATCTGATGTCTGAAACCCCGATAGAGCTTGTCTTTTCGGGAACCAGGGTTATGATATCCGGATGGCTTCCGCTCTCCGCGCACTTGCAGGAATGACAGTGCCCGCAGGGTTCCGCACCCTCCCTTTCATCAAAGGGAGTCTCACATTGCAGTGCTCTCGCGAAAACCGCCGCCAGTGTCTTCTTTCCCATCCCCTTCTCGCCGTCAAATATATAGGCATGGGCGGCTTTTCCGCTTTTCACGACACCTGTCAGGGTGGAAATGATGCTGTCCTGTCCGATTATATCACGAAATCCCATCATGTCAGAATATCAATGAGGAGACCCTCTATCTCTCCGATCTTATTTAATATCGTGAGGTTATCGCTCTCCTCCTTCAGAAGCTCCTCCGCGAGACTATCCAGATTCTCGTCAATAAGCTTTATTATCCCGTAAACCCTGTGCCGTCCTCTCCGGTCAAGGAAGTTCTCTCTGGAGAATTTGTGGGAACGGTTTATGATCTCATTCATAAAGCCCTTTATAAGACCCCGGTATTTCCGCATATCCCCGATATCCTTGCGTTTTTTTATCCGGTTTCCCTGCATGGTGATCTCATTCATCATGCCTGTAAGGCGTTCCTGCAGATCGGTTTCTTCTATATTGCTCATAAGAGCAAATTTGAAAGCCTCCGACGGCTGATCGGCCGGCTTCGCCGCTTCAGGCTGGGTAACGGCATTGCTTTGATTGACTTTAATATCCATAGATCACCCGATCAATTCCTTTATATCACGGACACACTGCTTCAGATCATCATTTTTTATCCGGACACCGACTCCCGCTGCTTCAAGCCTTTCCTCCGAAAAATCGAGATCATCGGCAAGGAAGCGCCTGCACAGCTCCCGGTAATCGGGGCTAAGCCTTTTCTTTTCCCGTTTTACGGCCCGTATCAGCCTGTCCCCGTCGTCACACTCTATGTATATGGGAACCACAGTCCTGCTGTCTTTGAAGTAATCCCTGATGCTGATAAAGCTGTCCAGGGTCCCGATAAGGACGATGTCGGACCCGTCGCCGAAGCTCCCGTCGTCAACGGTGAAGTATCTCCATAGACCCTGCACCGTATTATAACTTCTGTCCTCTATTACCCTGCCCTTTTTCTTCAGCTCCCTGAACGTATCCTCATCGGAAAAACGGTACTCCACCCCGTCCTTTTCACCCTCTCTTAAGGGTCTGGTTGTGTAGGGGATAACGGTTTTAAGCTTCCCGCTTCCGCCTTCTGTAAGCTCCCTGAAGATACTGTCCTTTCCGGAAGCGCTTTTTCCCATAAGCACGAAGATACGGTTCATTTAAGCTCCCTCACGGCTCTTTTCAGCCTGCTGAAGCCTTCCCTCTCATCCATAAGTGAGGTCATAAGAAGAACGTATCTGCCGGATATCCTTTCGGGCTGCAGATGAAAATCCTCCCGTAAACTCCGGTACAGTTCCCCGGCATCCATATCCCGGTGGGACAAAAGAAGCTTCGTGGGGTCAAAGCCGTAAATCCCGTATTTCCCGATAAATCCGGCTCCCGCAAGCTCTATTTTGTCGTTTTCTCCGGCTTCAATATGGAAATCCTTAAGCTCCCTGTTCAGCACCGCAAAGTATTTCTCGCCCTCAGCCCTTAAAAACGTAAGCATCCTGTCGGCTCCGGCCATCAGCACATAGGAAGGGCTGGTACTCTGAAAGACCGAATAATAATGCCACAGCTTCTCCCTGTTTACCAAGGATCCGTTTACCGTAAGAACCGCGGTCTGGGTAAAGGCGGGCAGATTCTTATGAAGGCTCTTTATGATGATATCCGCTCCGGTCTCGGATGCGTTTTCAAAATTATAATCATCGGTAAACGGCCTGTACATGCCGGCGTGGGCTCCATGGGCACTGTCCGTGATAAGTGGGATACCCTTCTCATGGCAGACTGCCGCAACAGACCTTACATCAGACAAAAAACCTTCATAAGTGGGAGAGGTGATAAAAACCGCCTTTATTCCGCTGTCACCTTCAAGAGCTTCCCTAACCTTTACGGGGGCGATGCCTCCCTTTAGTCCGCTTCCCTCTATCTCCTCGGGTTCAATAAAAACCGCTTCTATATTCCTGAGCTCTACGGCGTTCAGGGCGCTTCTATGGCAGTTGCTGCAGAGCAGGAGCTTCTCTCCCGGCTCTACGGAGGCTGTTATCGCTGCCATAACTCCCGATGTGGAGCCGTTAATAAGGAGCCTTAACTCATCACCGCCAAAATAATCGCAAAGGTTCTGATTCAGGCTTTGAATAATTCCCCCGGGCTTATGCAGATCGTCAAAGCCGTCCACCTCCGTAATGTCTATCCTGTAAGGATCAAAGCCCTTGAATCTTCTTTTATGTCCGGGCATATGAAAGGGATAGATATCGGATCCCGCATATTTTATGAGCTCATCAAACATTGAGTGTCCTACTGTCCTTCCGCCGGAGCTGCGCTCTGCTGTCCGCCTTCGTTTATCTGCCCGTCCATGGCTTCTGCCTGCTGCTGAAGGATAAGCTGCAGAAGAGCCTGCTGCTGCTCTTCGGTGAGCTGGGTCACGTCAGAATTATCGTTCTGGGGAACCTCCTGCTTTCCTCCGTAGACAATGACGGGTTCTCCCTTTTCCACGTTGTCAAATATCTCCGCGGCCTTTTTCTTCGGCAGATTCACACATCCGTGGGAGCCTCCGCTTATGTAGATATCCCCGCCGAAGCTGCTCCGCCAGGAAGCGTCATGCATCCCTATATTGCCGTTAAATGGCATCCAGTAGCTTACCGGTGATGAGTATGTCTCTCCCACCAGGGTAGCGTCCCTTTCCTTATAGGTAATGGCATAGGTCCCGTCGGGAGTATAATTTCCGGCAGATACCTTTCCCGATACACAGGAGCTGTCAACCATGAGCCTATTGTCCTTATATACATAGACATGCTGATTATCCAGATCTATCTCCACATAATCGCTCCCGATATCACTGTCGCCGTGTTTTACCGCCTCTGCAAAATACACAGGCTTGAATTCACCGCTTTCCCCGTTATATATCGCTTCGATCAGGGCTGCTGTGGTATTCGGTCTGTCGGTCCACCAGCCGTAGTTCCCGCCCCTTACGGTAATGGTCTCCCCGGAATGGGTCTTAAATTCCCTTCCTATCCCGAAGGTGTCATGTGCCTTGGCAAGGGAATCCACGTATTCCTTGACCTTTGTCTCGTCCAACGTGACCTTTGTTCCATCCACAGAGATCCACTGTCCGATAAGCTCCCCGTCTACGGTCTCCGAATTATCGCCGTAATCTATGCTGAGCTTCACATTGACAAAATTATTGAGATTGTCCTTCAGTTCATTTAGGACCGGATCATCCGAAAAAACCGACGGAGCCCTGTAGCAGTCCTCTTCATCCAGATCCACCTCATCCTTCAAAAGCTCCACTGCCTTTTTCACCGCTTCGTTCACCCTGTCTTCAATAAGAGCCGTTCCCGGATCCTCCGGAATGACCGAATATCCGCTTTCCCTGTCGTACTCACTGAGATACGCATCTGCCGGTTCTCTCTGATCATCATAGATCCCGAGAGCGGAAATATTGGCTGCCAGACGGTTCTCATCATACTCGATCAGGTTTTTGCTGCCGAGCCTGGGATTCTTAAAAAATGAAAGCGGCCAGCTGAAGGGATTCTGCTTTTCTATAAGCTCTCCTATGGCACCGTTAAAAACAGGCTTTAAGCCGATATCGGCGGCCTTTATCTTTCCGCCTGTCCCTTCCCTTCCCTTAACGGTCAGGGTATATTCCATAGCTTCCTCAGCGAATACCTTCTCCGTCTCTTCCTCTGTCATCCTTGCAACGTCCTTGTCGTTAAAGGTGGTATTCGGAAGGAACCTTCCCAGAAAATAAAAGGTTCCCGCAAAGTAGCCTATCAAAAGCAGGATCAGAAAACCCAGGCTCACTGTAAGTATTATATTTTGCTGCTCCCGTTTTCTTCTTCTTCTCATCTTCTTATCTTCTCTTCTCGTAGCTGTCTATCAGATACCTGTACTTCCCAAGGTTCATATCTATTATTGTTTTTATCCTGCCTCCGGCAAAGAGATCCGCCCTTGTCAAAAGCCTTATCTTCTCATAATACTCGTGAAGATCCGGATCCTCTATCAGATTGCCGTTCTCCCGTATGCTTTCCTGATATCCTTCGGGGATCTCGCGGCGGAGATGTCCCACACGCCAGTTTTCCTTATACTCTGCAGGAAGCTTCGAGAGAAAGGGATCCCCAAGGGAATATGTGTCATTTAAGTAGAGATCGGGGTTATAGTATACCAGTATCCCCGCGGCATTTTCTATAATGCCTCCCGTAAACCCCTGTGCCCTGAGATCATCCGGAGCCTCGTTATTCCAGGTATTCTGCACACAGAGCTGTCCCGTGGTCAAAAGAGAGACCACATTATTATAAAGCCCCGTGGTATCGTAGTAATACTCCCTTTCATCGGATATCTGGGAGCTGTATTTATGTCCCGCGAGGTACAGGGATCCGTCTGTCCTTCCAATGGTCGCGGCAAATATCACCGACACAAAAACCGCTGTATAGAATACTTTCCTTATTAAGGGTATCTTCGATGCATCAGCTTCGGTATCGTTTATCATCATTACCGACAGGCAGACAGCTACGAAGAACATATTCGTAAAATGTCTCCCCATCATAAAGTCCCCGCCTATCCTGATAATATAGATCCCGTAAAACAGGATACCGGCGGCAACAAGGGTATACTTAAGCTTTCCCGAAAGAACCCCGAGGATCACGGTGACCGCCGGTATCACCACGACCACCGCATCATCAAGAGCGGTATAGAGCGTGTAGAGTATGCCCCTCTTTATATATTCTGCCATGGCTATATCCGTTCCCAGCTTCACGTATGCGGGGTTCGGGAAAGGAAAGCCGAAATAAAAGCAGGCAAAGGCTTCCCAGAGTATAAAGGGAAGAAGCCCCAGAACGGCGATCCCCACAGCCTTTATAAAGGATACCTTATCCCTCCTAAAGAGATAGATCCACACTATGACAGGCACAAATATCAGAACGGAGTCCATCCTCGCCATGGCAAGCAGGGACAGAACAAGAGCCAGACCAAGCAATCTCTTTTCATTAAACTGCTCCTGTCCCTTAAGCAGATACAAAAACACCGCGCTTAAGAAAAAGAGGAGGCTGTTTTCCAGTCCCGAGGTGGTATAGCTGATAAATGCCTGACTGCCGCTCAGGGCTACGAAGCTCATTATCACCTGCTCCTTTGTGTGACAGAGCCTGTAGACGAGGATACAGTAGGCCGCCGTGGAAAACAGGGTACACACAAAGAGAGAGGTAAAATACATCTCCCTGGTAACAAAATAAAAGAGTGCTATTATCAGCGTAAACAGCGGGCAGGTGCTGGCTGTTGCCCTTTCTCCGATATTGTAGACGAGTCCATGACCCTCCGCGAGGTGCCTGGACATCACGTATCCGTGATATGCGTCATCCGACTGCCACGCAAGGGCAATGACAATGAGGCAGAAGCCGATGCCGGTCAATAGGCGCCATCTGTCAATTGAAAATGCTAATCGCTTTCTTGCATCCATTTATCTAAAGCAGTATCTGTTCTTTTTTCAGGAACCTGTTATGCCAGGCGGTCCTGAAATACTTAAAATTCGCAAAGAAGGAATTCTGTGACTCTCCTTCTGTTCTCGCTGTCCAGTGTCCCGGTATCTCGATAAATTTCACGCCGAGCCTTAAAGGCTTAAGTGCGGTCTCCAAAAAGAAGGGATGCCTTAGCTCCTCCCATCTTATCCTCTTCATAAGGTCCGTCGGAAAGATCCTGTAGGCATAGGTCAGATCCGAAAGAGCGGTAAAGTAAAAGAGACCGATCGCCCTTTCAAATATCAGGTTGCAAATGAGCTTTATCTTATTATAATGCTCAAATCCGCCTCCCTTTTTCCAACGGGTAGCGGTGATTATCCTCTTCGGATATTTCTTCGCCTTCGCTATGAATTCCCTTATCACGTGAGGATCCGTTTCCAGATCCGATGACATCATCACAACGTGGGAGCCTTTGGCAAGGCTTATGCCCTCCCGTATGGCACCACCCACAAAGGGAAGCTCCTGATTGTGTATATATACAGGGATCCTGTCCTTATATTTTTCCACCAGCTCCTCTGCGGTCTTTCTGGTTTCAGGGCTCGTCCTGTCGCAGAGCAGCAGGATAAATTCCGCAAGATCCTCTCTGACATTCGTTCCCGCTATGATGTCCACCGTCTGCTTCAATGAGTAGGTCTCATCCATCGCGGGGAGAAGTATGGTCACATTCTTAAAAGAAGAAGGCATCTCATATCCTCGATTCCCAGTCATGGAACACATCCTCCAAGGTCTGTTCCATACTGTATTCCCTCTTATAACCAAGAGCCTTTATCCTGCTGTCATCCCCGAGAAGCAGCGGTTCGTCCGCCACACGGAAAAGCTTTTCATCGGAAATTACCTTTGCGTCGGTGCCGGATATCTGCACCAGCATGTCAAGGATCTCCTTTATCTGGTAGGCCTTTCCATTACAGATATTATAGGGCTCCCCGGGATTTCCTTTTTCCATCATAAGCCGCATGGCGCTGACGCCGTCCCGCACATCGATATAGTCCCTGTAGGTCGAAAGATTCCCGACATGGATCTCCGGCGGCAGCTTCCCCGCCTTTATCAGCGCGAGCTGTCTCGCAAAATTCTGGATGGCGGTCGCGGGCGGGTGTCCGGTTCCCACATGGATGAACATCCTTGGGAGATAGACCTTCATTCCGTAATTTAATGCATACTGCCTTCCCAGATTTTCAACCCCTGCCTTTGACACCCCGTATGGTGTATGGGGCGTGAGGAGCCTGTCCTCCTTTAAGGGGCAGTCCTCTTCCTTTATGTTGCCGTACTCCGCACTGGAGCAGGCGAGGAGGATTTTTGCCTCCGGAGCAGCTTCCCTTGCACAGTACAGAACATTCAGGGTTCCTATATAATTGGTCTCATGGGTAACATACTCCAGATTCCAGGAATCCCCGTTAAACGCCTGGGCTGCCATATGAATAATGATATCCGGTTTAAAATCCTTCATTATCCTCATAAGGGCATCCCGTTCCAGAATATCGCAGCGGATTATATCCTGATCCTGGATCGCGGCCATCCTGCTGGAAGCGGAATTTCGGGCCAGACCCTTTACCTCCGCTCCGTCCTTCTTATAGCTTTTCATAAAATGGGAACCCACCATTCCGGTTCCGCCAAGCACGAGTACTTTCAAATCAAAACCTTTTTTACCTTTCCTGTCATTTAACACTTCATTTTATCAGCACAACGCCTATATTGCAAACTTTAGGACAAGGGTACATCCGGCTGCGGATTGACAAGAGCGGATAATAGGACTATTATTTGCGCCGTAATGAGTAAAAGCAGCGCACATGCCATGACAGAGGGTAATCCTCTGAAGTTAATACTGAAATTCGCCCTGCCCCTGCTGCTCGGGAATATTTTTCAGCAGACCTACAATATAGTTGACGCGGCTATTGTCGGACAGACCTTGGGAGACAAGGCGCTTGCCGGAGTAGGTGCTTCCAGCAGTGTACAGTTTTTTATACTGGGCTTCTGTATCGGCCTCTCAGCCGGTTTTGCGGTCCCTGTTGCCCAGCGCTTCGGTGCGGGAGATATGGGATCACTTAGAAGGTATGTTTTCCACAGCCTCCTTCTGATTCTCTTTTTCTCGGTTGTACTCACGCTGGCCTGCGCTCTTAACTGCCACAATATCCTCCGGCTCCTCCGGACTCCGGACGACATCTATGATAATGCTTATATTTATCTCCTTGTAATATTCTGCGGCATACCCTTTACGCTGCTGTATAATACCGCTGCGGGCTTTCTAAGGTCCGTGGGCGACAGCCGTACACCCTTTATTTTCCTTGCTGTATCAACGGTTGCGAATATAGGTCTCGATATTTACTGTATAACCGTTCTGAAGCTGGGTGTTTTCGGCGCTGCGATCGCCACCGTTGCCGCCCAGGCATCAAGCGGCGTTCTCTGCCTTATCTATATCATTTTGAAGATGAACTTCATTATCCCGAAAAAAGAAGATCTGACCGTGAAGAGCTCTTACTTCACCACTCTTCTTGGTATGGGACTTCCTATGGGAATGCAGTATTCAATAACTGCCGTAGGCAGCATGGTGATGCAGTCAGCCAATAATTCCCTCGGCAGCGTTTATGTTTCCGGCTTCACTGCGGGAATGAAGATAAAGCAGTTTGCCATGTGCCCCTTTGACGCTATCGCCACAGCCGTTGCAACCTTCTCCAGTCAGAATTACGGGGCCGGAAATATCCCAAGGATACGCCAGGGTGTCCGGATCGGTCTTATCACCACCGTTTCCTACGGTATTTTTGCAGGTTCGCTTATGTTCTTCTTCGGCCGCACTGCCTCTCTTCTTTTCGTAAGCCGTGATTCCACCGAGGTTCTGGATGCCTCTGCAAGATATCTTGCCGCCCTGGGGCTCTTTTTCTGGTCCCTTGGCATCTTAAGTGTCTGCCGGATGGTGGTTCAGAGCCTTGGTTATTCCATGATCACGATCTTTTCCGGTATGTCGGAAATGGTTGCCCGTATCCTTATGAGCTTTCTTGCGGTTCCCGTATTCGGCTACGGAGCCATCTGTTTTACCGATCAGACTGCCTGGCTTTCCGGCTGCCTGTACATCGTTCCCGTGTACTGCCTTTGCATAAATAAAATTGAAAAAATGCTCCGCAGCAGGGCGGAGCACTCTTAAGAAAGCGCTGTATTTATTGCATTCAGGCCTTCTCCACCTCTTCCTTAAGAGGAATCGAGTCGGTGGCGCCGGGTCTGGTAACGGCGATTGATGACGCTTTTGCAGCAATATCAAGGCTTTCCGGAATATCGTGTCCGTTTATCAGCGAGGAAATAAAATACCCTGTGAAGGTATCGCCTGCCGCCGTCGTGTCAACAGCCTTTACCTTGTATATTCCCTGCCGGTACTCCTTATCCTTATATTTGTAGACCGAGCCCTCACTTCCCAGTGTCAGCACTATCTCCGCATCGGGGTATTTTTCCGAAAGAACTTTAAGGATCCTGTCCGGATCTTTTTCACCGCTTATCTGCTCACCCTCTATCTCATTAAGAAGAAAGATGGATATCTTTTTCAGATCGCATTTTTCCACCGCTTTGTCGTAGGGCGAAGGATTCAGTACTATCTTAAGCTTCTTTTCATAAGCACTGTCTATGATGTAATCCAGAAGATTTACTTCATTCTGGAGTATCAGCATATCTCCCTCTCCGAAATTGCTTAAGACCTCGTCAATAAATTCCTTTGTAAACTGCCTGTTGGCTCCGCCAAAGAGGAGTATGGAATTCTGTCCCTCCTTATCCACCTGGATAATGGTGTGTCCGGATCGTCCCGGGATCTTCCTTATAAAGGATGCATCCACGTTGTTTTCGAGGCATTTGTCTATTAAAAGCTGTCCCTCCTCACCGACGAGTCCGGCATGATGAACCTTTACTCCGGCTTTGGAAAGGGCTATGGACTGGTTTAAGCCCTTACCCCCGCAATTTTCCTTCACTTCACCGGTAGGCTCTGTTTCTCCCGGAATGATGATATGATCCACCGGATAAACATAGTCGATGTTTAATGACCCGAAATTCAATACCTTCATAAATCTTTCTCCTCCTTTATTCTCCTGTTAATTCCTCAGCAAGTATCATCGCGCGTTCAGCTACGACATCCGAATTATAGTGCTGCCATTCTCCCCAGCGTCCGAGCCCGAAAATACCATGCTCCTTCATTTCCGAAAGAATGTCCGTCATCAGCTCATTCTTTCCGATTGTGTTCAGGGGGTATGCGTATTTACTTACAAAATGCTCTTTCCCGCTTTCCCTGTAACGGGTGAGATTTGTTTCCGTCCAGTATCCCTTCGAGTCGGGGCAGAAATTATGTCTGACCAGTATCCTGTGGAAATCCTTCTCCTCATCGGGGTAGTAGATCCAGTGAGCAGCCGTGTCCATCCTCTCTTCATGATACTCCGTTACTATGGACGAGTACCTTAAATTTTCTATACTTTTCTTCAACGCCGGAGCCGCTCCCTTTATTTCCCTGAAATCGGTCCAGGGAACGGTATTTATTATCACATCCGCCTTATATTCATCATTAACGCATTTTTCAGCTATATCCAGCTTCTCTGCAGCAACTCCTGTTTTCAGACAGTCACCCAGGCTTTCCGCTACCCTCTTCCACAGTTCTCCGTAGCCATACTTCTTCGGATAAAAAAACTCGGAGTGTCCCGGCTGTCTGGCATAGGCCCTGTGCTCCAGGCAGCTCCTTAAGGTATCCTCAAAGGAAACATCCGGCAGCTTCTCCAGCCAGTAGGTACCGAGGGAATCCAGTTCCTCGCCGAACATCTTCTTATTATAGGGCAGCATATAGTCTTCCGCTATACGTTTTCCAAGCTTCCAGTATATCCATTCGGTGAATCTCTCAGGCATCGGTGCGCCTGACACCGAACCTGCTTCCGCTATAGCCTTCAGATACTCAATCTGCGTATCCGTATCAAGCATCCATATATTGGCTTCTATGGGACTTCCTATGACCCGCCCTTTAAGATCTATGCGTGAATCCCTCTCATATCTGTCCCACTCATTCTCCGGCATATACTTAAACAGGAACTCCGTTACAGCGGGCCTCCTCACATCCAGAAAGTGTCCGCCCCCGATATCAAAAGGTGAGCCGTCCACATCCCTGCTCCTGCAAAGTCCTCCGGCCTCTTTCTCCTTCTCAAGTACGAGGAGATCCTTTATTCCCTTTTCAATAAGCTTTGCTGCCAGCGTAAGCCCGGAGGGACCTGCGCCCAAGATAAGATATTTCATATAACCCCTGATATTCTATTTTTGTCCTTAATTTTACAGGACTTTAACGACTTATTCAACTTTTGTGAGAAAGCGCCATCTGAGGATGGCTACGCCGATGATTATCACGTATCCGCAGATACTTAGGAATTCCGGCATCTCATTAAAGAATAACATTCCGAGAAGAGCCGCAAAGATGACCTGGGTGTAATCAAAGACCGAGATCTCCTTCGCAGGTGCGAATCTGTAGGCATTCGTTATGGAAAACTGTCCCAGAGATGCCGCAATGATGCTACACTAAAAGTGGACACGGAATGGTAGAAAAAAACTCTCAATGTAATAGAATGAGAGTGTATGATCTACCAGGAAGGAGTCCGCTTTAATTATGGGTAAACATCTAAATCCATTAGAGAAAGAGTTTTTGGTTA
>JAFTEC010000023.1 GCA_017453865.1 Lachnospiraceae bacterium | reverse complement strand
GTAGCTGCAGGGACTTTTTCCGTCCAGTACCGCAGGCGAAGGCTCAATCTCACCCTCCGAAATCTCCTCACGGATCTTTAATGCCTTATACCTTACATATTCCTCTATGACTCTGAAGTCCGCGCTGTTAGCGACATTGGATGAGGAGGAAAAGCTTCCGTCCTTATTAAAGGAAACCGGCACCACCGATGAGGTCCTGTCAAACTGCGAATCAAAAAGCCTTATCACTTTTTCTTCGGAATTGACTATCCCTCTTAGCTTCACGGCTTCAAGCCTTTTCTCCTGAAGCTCCTCATCGCCTCCGGATCCAAGGTCTCCCTCCTTTATCACCGGATCATCGATATGATAGTAGAATATCCCGGCAGGCTTTACCTCGGTGCCCGGGTGGGCTATCCTCTCTATCTCCATGGCGCCGCTTAGGTAGATCACAAGCTGCAGATCCAGGGCATAATAAACCCTCGATATGTCAAAGGCTTTATTGCCGCTCTTATAGTCGATCACGGACACATAGACCGTATCCCCCGTATCGGCGCTGTCTATCCTGTCGATACGTCCCTTTAAGCCCTGCAGCTTAAAATCCTTCTCAAACATCTCGGGATCAAAGCTGCCCCTTTCGGACTGCTTCTTTAGGGCGAGAACCGTGGAATTAAGTATCCTGCTTATCCGTTTGATAAAATATTTATTACGTTCCGAGCTTAGGAGGACCACATTTTCGTTTTCACTTAAATATCTGTTAAGCGCTTCTTCCGCAAATTCTTCGGTCTCGTCCAAGCCGGTATCCCTGTAGCTTTTCCCCTTTTCCTTTAGAATAGATGAGTAGAGGTTCAGCACGTTATGGAGAACGGACCCGAGATCCCGCCTTTCAAAGCCGAATTCCTCCCGTTCCATGGCTCTTAGACCGTATGTCATAAAATGCCTGTATGCGCACTCCGCGTATCTTTCAAGCCGTGAAGGGCTTAGTTCCGATGGATTCCCGTATATAGCCCGGCTTACGGCAGCGCTTATCCTGTCTTCTCCACGTATCTTAAAGCAGAAGTCAAGGATATTATCGAAGACCTTTCTTTTCCCCGGATCTCCGGAATACTCCCCATAGATCCACCTTGCTCTGTCAATGTCCTTAGCCCCTCTAAGAGAGGATGCGAAGGCCGAGAAAAGATCGCTTTCCGTATAAAGCTCATTTCTGCCTTCATACAGCTTCTCCCTTAGCCCCGGGAAAACGCTTTTTATATCTGAAATAAAGAGAGAAGGATTCAGTGCCTTTCCGTCACTGTCACTTAAGGAATAGCTTAAGATAAGCTTTTCCGAAGGCTTGGTGGCGTTCATATAGAAATAGAGCTTACTTAAGCCTATCCGTTCCCTGGCGGTCGGCGATACCTCTATCCCCTTTTCCTTGATGAATTCCCGGTCAAAGTCCGATAAAAGTCCCTTTCCGGTATTTGCCGCGGGTATAAGGCCGTCATTTAATCCGATAAAGAAAAGGACTTTAATATTATCAAAACGGCTTCTCTCCGTGTCTCCGGCTTTCACGGAGTCAAGTCCCGGGGGCAGCACCCCGGTCTTAATCGCTTCAAAGCCCGCATCCAGTATCTCGGAAAATTCGCGGAGGCTCATTTTCTCCATAGGAATAAGATTCTCAATACGCCGGATAAGCTCATTGACCTGCTCCGGTACTCTTTTTATAAGATCCGCTTCCCTTAATCTTCCCTCATTTTTCAGGCTTTCCGAAAGAGCCGCTGCTTTTTCATCAATTAGCGAATTCCGGATAAATTCCTTAAGTGCGGCGGTATATACCACTGCACTCTTTTCTCCGCCTGAAACCGTATCCATAAAGGGGCCGAGAAGACTGATAAGGCTCTCTCTTGCCTTATTAACAGTCTCCAGCTCTTCCTCGCTTAAGCGTTTCGTATGTATCCTGAAGGCTTCGCTGTACTTTTTCCTGCCCCTTATATTCATTGCCCGTACATAATTTTCAAGCTTGTCTCCGTCTCCCTCCGGAATACCGGTAAGCCCCGAACGGATAAAATGAAAAACGCTTTCATAGCTTAGATTTTCGATCACGGCCTCAAGGGCCGAACGGATAAATTCCGTGTAGGGATTAAGGAGTATCTCGGTGGTGGAGTCAAGGAATAATGGCACTCCCTCCCTTTCTGCCTCAGCGGAAAGAATGCGTGAATAGACCTCGGGCTTTGACATTACGATCCCGATATCCCTGTATCTAAGGCCCTGCCGCACAAGCTTCAGGATCTCACCTATAACATACTCAGCCTCTCTTTCGGGGTTATATGCCTTTATTATTGCTAAACTTACGTTACTGCTGCGCTCTGCCGCTTCTGAAACCGGGGCATCCCTGCCGCTTCCCGGATCCGGAGCCCCGGAGGCAAAGATATATCTACTTCTGAAAAGGCCTTTTTCCAGCCTTTCCAATACCGGACTCTTACTGAAGCGGTTTATCTCACCATCGTAAAAATGCTTTGTATTTATCTCAAAGCCCGCGTTTTCCGCGATCTCTCTTAATTTCCCAATGGTGGTTACGGAAAGTGAAAAGAGCTCCCCGTCATAGCCGTCATAATCCAGGGCTACGGAAACCTCATCGACATAATGAATAAGTGACGAAAGAAAGCGGTACTGAATGGGGGTAAAGCCCGTAAAATCATCAAAATAAACATGCGCTCCCTTAAGAAATTCCGCCCGCTTTGCAGCCTCGGCAGCCCTGTCGAGAAGCTCCTCCCGTGTTACATACCGCTCCTCTATCTTCTCCCTGAAGGCCTTGAACAGGATATAGATATCCTTTAATTTGGCGGCAAGGTATTTTTTCTCCCTGTTCCCGGACAGCTTCAGAACATCCTCCGGGCTTATCTCATACTGCACGAATTCGGATATCACGGACTTTATCTCATTTATGGTTCCCGGCCGGGCTATGGTTTTCTTCAGGACAGTCAGCTCATCCCTGTGCTCGGAAATAACCGTTCTCAGGATAAGGTTTTTTCCGGTATCGTCTATTATCTCCTTTGCATTTCCACCGGCATTGTCAAAGATCCTGTGGGCGAGGCGGTTAAAGGAGAGAACGTCGATATTCAGTATCCCCTGACGGGAAGACAGTGAAATAAGACGGTCAGTCACGGCGTGGCTCACCTGTTCCGGTACGATCACGAGATGGTTTTTTCTTATATCTTTTTCAGCTTCATTAACGGCCCCGGAAAAGAGGGCGGTACTTTTACCGCTTCCCGCAGGGCCGAGAAGAATGTTTAATTTAGGCATATAAAATATGATACACCATTGATGTTGACAATTAAACGTCATTTTTGTAAAATATCGGAAGTGTAAAAAAAATGCGCGCGTAGCTCAGCTGGATAGAGCGTCTGGCGACGGACCAGAAGGTCGCGAGTTCGAATCTTGTCGCACGCATGGGGTGTAGCGTTTCCTTAAGGGGAACGCTACATTTGTATATCAAGGAGAAATGCAGATGAAAAACGTAAATACCGAAATAGAAAATATCGTATCCTGGATCAGGGATTGGTTTAGTGAAAACGGCCCCTCGGCCTCTGCGGTTATAGGTCTCTCCGGCGGAAAGGACTCCTCCATAGTGGCAGCGCTTCTCGTAAAGGCTCTGGGTAAGGAAAGGGTAACAGGTGTTTTGATGCCTAACGGTGTCCAGAAGGATATTTCCGATTCCAAAAAAATAGCTGAATTTCTGGACATCAAGACCTACACCGTTAATATCGCGTCGATCTTTGACGCTGCGATCTCAACCCTGGAGGAAAGCACGGACGATATAAGCCTTTCATCGGATACAAGGATAAACCTTGCGCCAAGGATCAGGATGTCCGTTCTCTATGCGATCGCCCAGTCCCTGCCGAACGGGGGAAGGGTAGCAAATACCTGCAATGCTTCCGAGGACTACATCGGCTACTCCACGAAATACGGCGATGCCGCCGGGGATTTTTCTCCCTGTGCGGATTTTACTGTAAGTGAAATGCTTGAAATAGGTGATGCACTGGGGCTTCCTTCAGACCTTGTGCATAAGACCCCGTCGGACGGACTTTCCGGACAGACCGACGAAGAAAAGATAGGCTTCAGCTATGAAACGCTGGATCACTACATTTTAACCGGTAAATGTGAAAACGAAGAGCTGCGGAAAAAAATCGACAGGCTCCATAAGCTTAACCTGCATAAGCTAAAGCCCATACCGACCTACAGCAGGTCATAGGGAGGCGAGCAGCTCCTTTAATTCAGGGATCGAGAAGCTGTATGCCTTTCCGCAGAACTGGCATTTAACTTCCGCGTCCCTGTTTTCTGCTATAAGACCCTGAAGCTCCTTTTTCCCGAGACTTATAAGGACCCTTGATATCCTCTCTCTTCCGCAGTCGCATTTAAAGGATACCGGAGTGTCCGAAAGGATCTCTGCTCCGACCCCGTCCAAAAGCAGATTTACGATATCCTCCGGTGTTTTTCCTTCTTTAAGAAGCTCGGTTACAGAGCTTACCTTTGCAACGTTCCTTTCCAGGGTACTGATACTCATTTCCGACGCACCGGGAAGTAGCTGTACGATAAAGCCCCCTGCTTCCCGAACCGTATTATTCCTGTTCATAAGAACCCCGAGGCCAACCGCCGACGGGATCTGCTCGCTCTGGGCAAAATAAAAGGTAAGATCCTCCGCGATCTCACCGGTAATGAGCCCGACTTCGCCGATGTACGGATCCTTTAAGCCCTGATCCTTTATGACCTTCAGGGTACCGTTTCCCACGATGCCGCCTACATCAAGCTTTTTATCCGATTCCCTTACCGGATTAATGACCTCCGGCTCCAGCGCAAAGCCCTTGACATGCCCCTCTGCGTCCGCCGTGACCGTAAGTCCCTCCACCGGACCGTCACTCCGTATGGATAAGGTTAGCTTATCATCACCCTGCAGCATTGATCCCATCATGGCGCCTGCCGACAAAAGCCGCCCAAGCGCCGCAGACACCACGGGACTGGTGTTATGGCACTGACGCATGGTCTCAACCGTATCCCTTGTACTCACAGCAAAGGCTCTAATCTCCCTGTTTCCGCTTATGGCTCTTATAAGATGATCGCTCACTTTATCATATGTCCTTATCCATTATGCCACGCTCCATAAGAAGCCTTGTAACAAGCACCCTGTAGGTATCGGATACCCTTAAGAGCCTGAAGCCGCAGCGGACATTTCCGTCCTCCTGAAAGAGCGAATATCTCCAGTCGCCCTGTATCCTTACCTTCTTCCCGTTTTCCGCATCAAACATGATGGTAACCACTTCATTTTCCCTGAAGCTGTCCGTAAAGGAGCCTGCAGGGAAGGTAATGCCGATGCCGCTCTTGGAAACGTCATGTATCAATCCCATATAGAGGGTCTTCGTTTCTTCAAAATAACAGGAGGCCGCTTCCTCAAAAATGATCCTGAGCTCATCCCTCTGCTTCTTTACGGTCAGCATCTCTATATACTGTATGGCATAGGTATTGTAGGTATCGTCAAAGCTTATCGCCACATCATCAACGGTTACATTCCTGCCCTCCTCATTGGTGTAGGAAAGGCAGTAGGTAATGTCCTCGTTTAGGAGGACAGGAATATCATTCTCATCCAAGGCGCAGGTGGTGACTAAGATATCCTCCATCTCATCTATCTGCTCAAGAGCCGTGACCTTCATTTCTATTGAAGGGTCAAGCCCGCAGGTTATAGTGATCTCTGTGCCCTTTTTTACGTTATTTATCTGCATGGCATGTCTCCTTATGCAATGCTGTCCGAGTCCTTGTCCTTACCGCAGCTTCCGTATTTATGATGATACCCAATTATCCGGGATTTGTCATCATCACTTTACAGAAATATTCCGACTTTTCATGCATGATCGAAAAGCCTCTGTAAAGATCTGCTATGGAAAGTCTATGTGTGATAAGCTCTGCCGGCCTTATTTTCTTTTCCTTAAGTCTTTTTATCACATAGTCCCAGTCGTCTTCCGTGTCCTCTGAGTCTCCGGGGAGGAAGGTTGAATTCCAGGACCCCCTGACAAGAAGCTGGTTTCTAAGGATCTTCCAGTAGGTATCCCGGGATAAGCCCATATCCGAATAAGGATTTCCGAGAAGCAGGACCCTTCCGTTCGCGGCAGTATTCTCAATTCCGTATGAAACGCACTCGTTTTTCCCGACACACTCAAAAAAGATATCCGCTTCACCGGCTTTTTTTCTAAGCTCAAGGGAAACATCCCCGGCTCCGGAATCCAGGAAATTCTCCTCGGCTATCCCGAGAGAAACCGCCATTTCCCGCTGCTTCTCCTTATTTCCGATCACATATATCCGTTTTAAGCCCCGTTCCAATAAAAACATGGTGAGGAGAAGCCCGATGGTCCCGAGACCGCAGACCACTATCCTTTTATCGGTGTTAAAAAAGCTCTTTCCCCGGGAATCCTCATCAGCGCTTAAACCGAGAGCAAGCCTTAAGGCATGTACCGAAACCGCCATAGGCTCCAGCATGGCAGCCTCTTCAAAGGAAATATTGTCCGGCAGCACCCTTACATTACGGGCGGGAACTGCAACAAATTCCGAAAAGGCTCCGTCCCTCCTTGATCCCACGTAGTCGTAATCCCGGCAGGTCTCGGGATGTCCTTCTCTGCAGGGCACACATTTTCCGCAGGGAATAAGGGGATAGATCCCGACCTTCCTTCCCTTAAGGGAGCTGTCTGCCTTCAACCCCGTAGCCTCCACTACTCCGGAAAATTCATGCCCCGGAATAAGTGGCATTTTGTGGGCCCCGTTCTTAAAGATCCGCGGGATATCGGAACCGCAGACCCCCGCTGCCCTGACCCTTATAAGGACCTCATCATCCTTTGGAACCGGAAGCGAAGGCTCCTCAAATCTTATATCGTTTACAGAATGCAGCACCCAGGCTTTCATAACGAAATAAACCACTCCATATATTTCTTAAGATCCGCGTCGGTCGTAACCTTAAAGTTTCCCTCGTCTCCGGGAATAAGGGCAATATCCTTATTAAGCCTTACCATAGGCTCACTCGCGCCGTTAATAAAAAGAATGTCATCCGGCAGCAATTTCTTATTTGCCTCGAAGTAGGTCTTAAAATAAAAAAGCTCCGGAGCCTGTCCCGCAAAGAGCGCATCCCTGTCGAGGAGCTCCTCTGCCCGCTTCCCGTTATAACTTATGTAAACCGTGTCCTTCATCCTGAGGACTGGCATAACCCCGTCATGCCCGGGGAGCGCTCTGTAGCAGGCATCAAGCAAGGCAGTTGTTATAAAGGGTCTCGCGGCATCGTGGATAAGAATAGTGTCCTCAGGATCCAAGCCTGAAGGATCTATACCGGAACTATCCCTGCCGGAAGTCCCCCGTTCCCTTAGAATCTCCGTCATCCCGTTATATACCGACTCCTGCCGGTTCCTCCCGGGATCCGAAAAGCCGATAAGCTTAGCCTTATCAAGCTTTAAGCTCTCTATTTCACCTAAAATCCCATCCCGCCATTTCTTATCCGCAACGATCAAAACAGCGTCAATATACGCACAGGCGCTAAGGGCTGCAAAGGTGCGGCTTACCATCATCATACCGCCTGCCTTTATGTACTGCTTTGGTATATCGGAATTTATCCTGTTCCCGGTTCCCCCGGACAAAAGAAGAGCGTAGTTCATAAGAGCACCGATTCTTTCCAGCCTGACAGACCACGTGTTTTTGAATCAAATGATACACCGATTTTATATAGTTTTCTTCGATCAGCTGTAAACGGAAGTGAATACTCTTTAATATCCTCATTATTGTATAATCGGTTATTGGATACGTGAATATGGCTTTGGTCAAGAGCTTTGGCAACTGCCTCTTCATTACCTGACAACGTATCCATTAAGAGCTGCTTTGAGGCTTTGATTATACCATACGTAGTTTTGTATTCGGATCTTGCTTCAATCGCATTGTACCACTCATCCCTGATTTCGAGATTTGGAATCCTGCAGGTCTTATCATTCTTATCATATGTGAGATACCCGGTATGAATGAGATAGGTAAAGGAATCTCCTCTAGTCTCAAAGGAATCCATGGTATTCAGATACCTCTTTACATTGACATCCACGCTTTCGCCTGAGATCATCCTCTCCACATCATCCTTTAAGCCTTCAAAATTGTCTTTTATCCTGTCTTCAATAACCTTCCACGATGAAGTCTTCGCCCAGTAGTTTTCAGGCTCTCCCGTCCCGATATATTCAATTACTGATTCGGGATTATATAATTCAACCCTGTTCAGTCTGTATCCGTCATACCATAGTCTGCATTCTTCAAAGTCAACATCATATTCTTTACAGAGCCTCCTGACTTCATCCTCTGTAAACCCAATGTACTCCTCATATTTTCCTGCATTAAGCATGGTGAATTCCTTGAAATTGTTAAGCTTGGACTGGATCCTGTCCCTGACGACGGGAAGAATGCCCGTAAGATATGCAAAGCTTATGGCCGGTCTAAGTGTATCACTCTTAAACAAACCATTTAAGAAGCTCAGATATCTGTCAAAAAGCTCCCGGTCAACCTGTTCCCTTACGAGAACATCATACTCATCAATAATAATAATGAATGTCTCTTTTGTTTTACTGAATATCTCCAGAATAGCCTCTGCCAGAGTATTCTTCTCCGGAGAAGCAGAAATTCCGGGATATTCTTCCCGGATCTCATTAATGACCTTTTCAGAAAGAATATCAATGAGATCATCTTTAACCTTTGTATTCTGATATTCACTATTCATGTCGATCTTTATGACATTATATTTATTCATCTTCTCTCTATACCCCGGAAAAGAAGAAATCCCGAACTTTGAAAAGATATCAGATGAATCACATCCTTTGGAATAGTATGCAGACAGCATGTTCCCTGCGATAGTCTTTCCAAACCTTCTGGGACGTGACATACAAACATACTTATTCCCTTTATCGATAAACTCATTTGTCACCGATAACATCATGGTTTTATCCACATAAATATCCGCAGATACTATACTTTTGAAGTTTTCATTTCCCGGGTTTAAGTATATCCCCATTACGTTAACTTCCTCTCAAAATTTCCACTCAAAGCCTATTTTATAGCTACTGATTAGTAGATGGTTATTGTATGGTTATGGGTATCTTTGATTCCGCAATGGCAGCACCGGCCTGGATTTCTTTCTCATAATAAAAAAGCTACCATCGTGTCCTTTCCATTCCAGTTACATTTCCACATCTTATAAAAACCACATCATGCGTCTATTTTTAGTTGCATGCATCATTTCTCCATGTTATACTATCCATAAAGGAGACTCATTCGTGGGCAAAAAAGATAAATTGATCGAGAAGCTTCGATCAAATCCAAAATCATTCACATATGCTGAAGCCGTGTCCTTGTTGGGATACTTCGATTATCAGGAAGACAACAAAGGCAAAACCAGCGGCTCACGTGTTGTATTCCGAAAAGATGCAACAAGTGCAAAATTCGCCTTACACAAGCCGCATCCACAAAAGGAGCTGAAGGAATATCAAGCCAAGGATTTGCTTTCTCATCTCGAAGAGGAGGGATTAATATGAACAACATCATCAAATATAAAGACTATATCGGAAGCGTTGAGTTTTCAGAATCGGATGGCATTTTTTACGGAAAAGTACAGGGCATCCGATCCCTTATCTCTTACGAGGGAACAAATGCCACAGAACTTGTCACGGACTTTCACGATGCTGTAGACTCCTATCTCGAAAGCTGCAACGCAAACGGAGACACACCGGAAACCGCTTTCAAAGGCAGCGTAAACATCCGATTCAAAAACCAGGATCAACACAGACGAGCTGCTGTCTATGCCATGTCGCATAACCAGAGCCTCAACAGCTTTATCGTGGATGCTATCGACGATAAACTAAGTGTGCTGAATGCGTAAACTATCGGGTCGTGAGATCTGCGAGGGATATCGAGTTACACCTCATATGGTCTCACGATCTTCTCATC
>JAFTEC010000022.1 GCA_017453865.1 Lachnospiraceae bacterium | reverse complement strand
GACCAGGGGCTACAGGAAGCTTTTCCCGAGAGAGTGGGATAATATCAGGAATATCGACCTTGGAAGTGCAGCGGAGACAGTTGAAAGTTTGTGGGATGAACCCTCATCAGTCAGCTGACGCTGACAGCTTACCGATGGCAGCCTTGCTAAGCAAGGCTAAACGCCATTCAAAATATGTCACTGACATATTTTGCCCCTTAAAAAGGGGGAAGCCATTTAAAGGCTTCTCCCTCTGGGAGAAGCTGGCATCCCGGAGGTATGACTGATGAGGGTATACGGAGGTACACTATGTGGGCATATGAATCAGTATTTTACCAGATATATCCATTGGGGCTTTGTGGTGCGCCCTTTGAAAATGACGGCGTGCAGGAACACAGGATCTTAAAGATCCTTGATCTTGTTGACCATATTGCAAAGCTTGGCTGCAATGCAGTTTATTTCTCGCCTCTTTTCGAATCGGATACCCACGGGTACAACACCAGGGATTTTTTCAAGATAGATACGAGGCTCGGGACCAATGAGGATTTTAAGAAGGTCTGTGATGCGCTTCATAAGCGGGGCATAAAGGTCATCCTTGACGGAGTCTTTAATCACGTTGGAAGGGGCTTTTACCAGTTTCAGGACGTGCTTCAAAAACGCTGGGAATCCAAATATAAGGACTGGTTCTATATAAATTTCGACGGGAACTCCTACTATAATGACGGCCTTTATTATGACGGCTGGGAAGGAAATTACGACCTGGTGAAATTAAACCTCCATAATAACGAAGTTGTGGAGTATTTACTCAGTGCGGTAAAGAGATGGGTTGACGAATACGATATTGACGGCCTCCGGCTCGATGTAGCTTACTGCCTGGACAGGGATTTTCTGAAGCGGCTGAGGAGTTATTCCGACACGTTGAAGGATGAATTCTTCCTGGTGGGCGAGATACTGGGAGGAGATTATAAGGTCATAATGAATGACGAAATGTGCCACAGCGTCACCAATTATGAATGTTATAAAGGGCTTTATTCATCCTTTAACAGCATGAACCTGTTTGAGATAATCCACTCGCTTCTCCGGCAGTTCGGGCCGGAAAACTGGACTCTATACAGGGATAAGCATCTTTTATCTTTTGTGGATAATCATGACGTTACGAGGGTTGCATCGATCCTAAGTAACCCTGAGCATCTGAAACTCATATATACGCTTATGTACGGAATGCCCGGGATTCCTATTATTTATTACGGAAGCGAATGGGGATTCAAGGCGGAGAAAAAGGACGGAGATCCTGCTCTCAGGCCTGCTTTTGATGCGCCTGAGTGGAATGATCTCACTGACCATATCGCAGCTCTTTCAAAGGCCGAGAAGGAATGTAAGGCCCTGCAGTACGGTGACTTTAAGAGCCTCGTACTTACCAACCGCCAGTGCGTCTTCGAGAGGGAATGCGCTGATGGCAGGGTGATGGTCGCTATTAATGCAGACAGCGAAGAATACAGGGCAGACTTTAACGCAAGAGCCGGAAGGGCGAAGGACCTTATCACAGGGGAAACCGTTGATTTCGGCGGAGGCTTGAAGATGCCGGGGTATAGCGGGATGATACTGGAGCCGTATTGAACCCTCATCCGACCTCGTTACACTCGGTCACCTTCCCCCTTAGAAAGGGGGAAGGCTTTAAAGGCTTCCCCCTCTGGGGGAAGCTGTCAGCACGAAGTGATGACTGATGAGGGTTTGTTCATGAATGGTAAGTGCATCATAATCGGAGCCGGGGATTTTAACGGCCTCAAAAATGAATATGGAGAGGATATCACACCCGGAGCCGCTGACCTTCTGATCGCCGCGGACGGGGGATATGACGCTGTTTTGGAGATCGGACTCACTCCGGATATAGTAGTTGGGGATTTTGATTCCCGTGAGGGGAAGGTGCCTAAAGTTTCCGGAAGTACTGAACTCGTGGAGCTAAAGGTAGAGAAGAACGATACTGACCTCGGTCACGCGGTGGAGCTCGGCTTTGAAAGAGGATACAGGGATTTTCTTTTGTTCGGTGCATCCGGAGGGAGGCTCAGCCACACGGAAGCCAATATAAGGATAATGAGAGGCATCGTGGAAAGAGGCGGGAGCGCGGTCCTATATGGAAAAGACTCGAATATAAGGATATTTAAGGACGGTCGTATTGACTATTCCGAAAAGGACAGGGGAATGCTTTCCCTGTTCTCGCTGTCAGAGATTTCGGAGGGCGTTACTATCCGCGGGCTTAAGTATCCTCTTACGGACTATACAATGTCATTCACTGACCCCATCGGAGTAAGCAATATGTTCACAGGAGAAAAGGGCTATATCGAAGTTAGAAAGGGAGTGCTTCTCGCAATTAACGAATACAGGGAAAGAGAAGCCGGACTCTAGATGCTGAAGATCATAATGACCCATGATAATTTCATAAATGACATTCATCCTCTTGTCAGGGCTTTTATTCCGGGTGAGGAGATAGAGACAGAAATATCCGGAAATGCTTCGGAAGGGGATTTTTTTCTTTCTGTATTAAGGGATGATGAGGAGATCGTGAGTTTTAAGGTGCCGGATATTACAGGCACCGACAGACTTAAGATGAAGAATATCCTTAAATGCACTCTTTATTATGAACTAAGCGATAAGCTTGGTATCACTCTTCCATGGGGCACCTTAAGCGGGATACGTCCCACAAGGCTTGCGATGGACCACCTGAATGAAGGTTTTTCCTATGAAGAGACCGTTAAGTGGATGCAGGATTATTACCTTGTGAGCCATGAAAAGGCAGTCCTTTCAACTGATATCGCGGAAAGGGAGTTAAAGATCATTGAGAGGATAAATGAACCCGATAGCTACAGCCTCTATATAGGGATCCCTTTCTGTCCCACCACATGCCTTTACTGCTCATTTCCGTCAAATGCCATTTCACTTTGGAAAGACAGGGTTCCTGAGTACCTTGACTGTATAGAAAAAGAGCTGGATCTCGTAGTGTCTATATTTGAGGGAAAAGCTCCGGTAACTGTCTATATAGGCGGGGGTACGCCGACAACCCTTGAGCCCGAGGAGATGAAGAGGCTTTTTGACGGGTTATGTTCCAGGTTTGATCTTAAAGACTTAAAAGAATTTACGGTGGAAGCAGGGCGGCCTGATTCCATAACCCCTGAAAAACTTAAGGTCATGAAGGAATACCGTGTTGACAGGCTTTCTGTGAACCCCCAGACTATGAAGCAGGAGACTCTCGACCTTATCGGCAGGTTCCATACCGTGGATGATACTGTCAAAGCCTTTAATATGGCGAGGGATACGGGATTTGATAATATCAATATGGATATCATCCTGGGGCTTCCGAACGAGACGGAGGATGATGTAAAGCATACCATGGATGAGATCATGAGGCTTGGACCTGATGACCTTACGGTACACAGTCTCGCAGTGAAGAGAGGATCGAGACTAAAGGAAAACATAGACAAGTACGGTCTTAAATGCATGAACAATACGGACAGGATGATGGATATAGCGGCGAAGGGTGTTTTAGAAATGGGCCTTAAACCGTATTATCTCTACCGCCAGAAGAATATGTCCGGAAATTTTGAAAATACAGGATGGGCAAGACCCGGTAAAGAAGGGCTGTATAACATTCTTATGATGGAAGAAGTCCAGTCGATCCCGGCTCTCGGAGCAGGCACGGTGTCCAAGTGCGTGATCTCCAGAAAAGACATCAGACGGGACGGAAATGTTAAGGACGTGAATCTGTATATGAGTAAGATCGATGAAATGACAGAGAGGAAGAGGAAGTTATACGGGGCACTCGAGCACTCAGTGCTCGAATACGTGCCCGAAAAACGTTCACTGAACGTTTTTCCATCCTGAGCGCTCTTTGTCATCCTGAGCGCTCTTTGTCATCCTGAGCTTCAGCGAAGGATCTAAGAGATTCTTCGGACTTCGTCCTCAGAATGACAAGCTGACGTTAAGAATAGCATGTATAAGAGGTTAGTATGTGTGCGAGATATTATCTTGATAATGAAGTAGACAGGAGCCTTTTCAGGATATTTGGCGGCGGGCTGAAATATCCTGATAAAAAGGTTGAAAAGGATAAGGATATATGCCCTTCGGATGAGGGCCTCATCATCATAAAGTCCTGCGAAGGCTCTTCCGGTGAGGAAAGCCCGGATGATGAGGGTTCTTACAATGGAGAGATTATAAAGTGGGGCTATCCCTGTTACGACGGAAAAGGTCTAATCATCAATGCCCGGATCGAAAATATAGAGGAAAGGAAGTCCTTTTCCAACGGGATAAAAAATAACCGCTGCCTCATACCTGCTTCAGGGTTTTACGAGTGGGACGACAATAAGGACAAGGTGACTTTCAAAAGTGCGGACGGCGATATGTTTCTCTTTGGCGGGATATATGACGTATTTAACGGGGAAAAGAGGTTTGCAATCATCACCTGCGACGCCAATGATTCCATGAAGCCAGTTCATGACAGGATGCCCTTCGTGATTCCTGCTTCGGAGAAGGATAAGTGGCTATCCGGGGAATTCAGGGAGCTCTATGACCTGCGCATACCGGAATTCAAGGTGATCCGGGAATTCGAGCAGATGTCGCTGTTCTAAGAGTCTTTTTCATGTTGAAGTTAAATTATAAATTTGGTGTTGCATTTTGTTTTCTCTTTTGGTAGAATATGCACGTTGCGGTGGCGAAGAGGAGCGAATATGCCTAGAGCACTGCATTTAGAATGTCTGTAAGGAGGTGTGATCATGGCACAGTGTGCAATTTGTGGTAAGAATGTTCATTTCGGCAATAACGTAAGCCATTCTCATAGAAGGTCTAACCATATCTGGAAGTCCAATATCAAGCATGTAAAGTGTAAGGTGAACGGAGTTCCCAAGAGGCTTTATGTTTGCAGCCGCTGCCTGCGTTCCGGCGCAGTAGAGCGTGCGTGAATTACATACCATATCTATTCAGAATCCTACGGATTCTAAATAGATACGGCGCATTCAACTAATTAAATCGCACTTCGTGCGATGAGTCGAATGCCAAGAAGCCTTAAGTTTTCAGACGTCACTTGCGGTTCCGCAAGTGACTGTTACGAGGAGTTACTTCATACCTTCATAAGATAGAGAGATCTGGAGCCATCGATTGATATCGGTGGCTTTGATTTTTTAGGGAAGTTTGCTATATTTGCCCAATGTATCAAAAAGAAGTATACTGTTAGGCAGATTTTGGATATAACCCTCATCCGTCACCTTCGGTGACACCTTCCCCCTTAGAAAGGGGGAAGGCTAAAATAGGGTGGTCACTTTAGGTAGAAACTATAGCCCTCCCCCTACGAGGGGGAAGGCTAAAATAGGGTGGTCACCTTAGGTAGAAACTATAGCCCTCCCCCCCTTTGGG
>JAFTEC010000021.1 GCA_017453865.1 Lachnospiraceae bacterium | reverse complement strand
TCCTGCTCAAAATCCGCCTTTGTGTCAGTGGATTCAGTTTCAAGGAGCAGGAAGGCGTGCTGCCCGTTCTCCCCCTCTATGCTGTCAACATATTCCTGTAGTTTTGTATAGGATTCATCCGAAAGCGTCCCTCCGCTCAATATGATAGCAAGCGGGGTGTGTCTGCCCTTCTTAAAGTAATTATTATTGAGCCGTTCAGCTCTCCTGGAGCCGTCCACACACAGAACCTGACCTATCCACCGTATTGTGCCGTAGGGCATAGTACCTATGGTAAATTCCAGTATCTCATTGGCCTGATACTGGGCTTCAAGTGTACTGTCCCCATTTAAGAATAATCCGTTACGATTATCCATAACCCTCGGATCTCCAAATTCCTTGAAATAGATCGTCTTTCCCCCGACCTGCTGGCGGTATATCCTAAACCGCTTCTTTCTTGTAAGCACCTGACCGTGGTGGTAATAAGTCATATCCTGGTAATCAAGGGGTCTTGTTTTCCGCATTGTTGCCGTATCTTTGACAAATTCCAGCTGTGTTACTTCCCCCTCGTTGTTTCTGATAACCTCCACATAGGCGATTCCGTATGTTTCCCTCGCTTCTATGACATCCTCGAAGATCTCCTTGGTATCGTCTTCAAGGGTAAGGCACTCTATGACCTCCTTCATATGGTCATATTCCGCTTTCATTTCCGGGGTTTCCTCCTGCCCGTCCACATCATCCACATATCTAACATCTATACCAAAACCGGCTATGTTGTGGCGGTATGCCCGGATGCACTGGGGCAGGATCGCTGAATCATTTACAAGAGCCTGAAACCCCTGGAGGTCGGTGGGCGGTTCTATCCACTGGTCAGCATAAAACTCCTCTTCCTTCGTCAGCTGTGTAGGTGTCTCGGCTTTCTGAAGGGGCTTCTGCTCATTTAAAGGGTTCCGTGATTTGAATATTCGGACACCCACATTCCTTTTCTTAGACATTGCTCCGCTCTTTTCCTCCTTTCTTCGAAGATTTTACGGGCAGGCAGACTAACAAAATGCAGTCTGCTTCATCAGGTGATGAAAGCCCTCGTTTTTTCATTTCTTCTTTGCTCTCCACCTTCTGCTTTGCATTGCTGGTGAAGGCGTACTTCCTGCACGAGAGCTGACCTATCAGATCATCGTCATTCGGCAGGACTATCTCCGGGGTTTTCTCGTTCCCGGATTCATCAAACGGGGAAATGAGATCTCTCACAATCCCCATCATGTAAGTAGTAGTATCGTAGTAGTATCGGTGCTTTATCCTTTGCCCGAAATTGACCGGATAGATTTCCATATCTCCATAAAGAGCCGGCTCTGTGGCCTTGAATGTTCGCAGCTGATCCACAACTCCACCTCCAACACCGCCATCATCAACCTTTACCACTATCGGATCTGTAAAATTCGGGTACTGTTGCCGTAATTCACGGTACAGGATTGCGATATTGGAAGCCGTCCAGGTGGTATCCTGTCCGTTGTACTTCTTGTATATCAGCACCGCTTCATTTATCCGGTAGCCTATACAGGTCTTATCGTCTCCGAATCGGGCTATATCTGCTCCTATAGAAATCTGCTCCACTCCGGATGTATCTCTCGGCTGCTTTGTTCCGTCCTCGGTCTGATATGTTCCCAGGGCTTTCGCCGTAGCTTCCGTGAGCTCCGTCCTGATACTCTGTTCGAGCCATGACAGGGGAATAAATACATCATCCTCCTGGTTGGGAAACTCACCGTCCACACGGACACGGACAACATTGCTCTCTCTGCCGTATTTCCTATCGAGGGAAGCTATATTATCTTTATTCGTCCGGCTGCTGTTCCTTGCTGATACTGTGTGAAGCTGATACTGACCTCTGTCAGCATGAAAAGCATCGAAAAAGGTTCCCGTGGTTTTTGTAGGGTTTCCACACATCAGGAGCTTATTGTTTTCTCCGGAAAGAGTACCCATTATAGCTTCCATAATCGGATCAGCGACACCGGAAGCCTCGTCCACGATAAAGAGCATATTGTCTTCATGGAATCCCTGCATATTCTCGGGCTTCGTTGCGGTCCTTGCTACTGCAAACCACCGCTTTTCATACCCAATCATATAGATATAGGTCTTCGTCCATTTAAGAATCGTGCTCAGCAGAGGGGATCTGTCCCTCCATTTGCTGACTTCACTCCACAGGACATCATGAAGCTGCTGCTTTGTGGGAGCCGTGGCAACTATCCGGGGATAAGGGAAACAACACAGGAACCACAGGAGAGCTACCGCCTCCATACCTGTTTTCCCGACACCCTGTCCTGACTTGACGGCTACCTTTGAGACTGTGGCAAGATCCCGGAGGGCTTTAGCCTGCCATTCATCAGGATCGAATACCAGAACCTCCCTTGCAAAGAAAACGGGATCCGCTCGGTATTTCGGGATCCGGTCAGCAAAGAATTTTCTCTGGGCGTTACTTCCTTCACTCATCTTCGCCGCCTTCCTCCGCTAAAATACTCGATACCCAGTTGGCGACAGTATCGTTCCCGGCGGTTTCCATCTGGAGCTTTGCTTTCTCCGCTCGGATACTCGCAAGATCTCTTATTGCTCGGTTCTTGGCATTGGAGCAGCGTGTAAGCTCGTCCTCTGCCCTTAATATAATGGCGTCCTTATTCTCGGTCTGGTTCATTATGCTTATTTCCCTACCGGGCATTCGTTCGCCTTTCTTTACTTTTTCTTCCACCAGCCTGTCATATTCTTTCTTTTGCCGTTCCTGTTCTTCCGGAGTACCGTCAAACACCCTCTTTTTTTCCGAACGCATTGTTAACTGCATGGAGAAAGGAATATCTTTCCCTTCCTCTGTCTTCATATTGCGGTATTTATTGACAATATTACTTAATCGGATTTCCCGAGCGGTAAATAACTTAATCTGGTCTTCAAGGGCTTTCTCGGGATCGGTATCCATTTCTGCTACCGCTGCTCTTTCTTCGTCAGATAGAACATTCCAATATATGGTAGAGTAGGCACCGTGCTTGGTTGCACGCTGATTTCCTTTAGGCGTGTTCGGCTTGTGTCCCACCGCAAACTTATTCCCCGGCTGAGCGCCCCCTTTTCGTTTCCGAACGTTCGCTTTTCTTTTATCGGATTTTTCCGAACGTTCGCTTTGTTTTTTTTTGCTATCTGAAGGAGCGTTGCCGTCCCAACCTTGGGTGTGTTTCCACCTCCGAACCGTACCTTCCGGAACCTTTAATTTTTTAGCAATATCGACCATCTTCATTCCTTCGTGGAACAGCTTTTCTGCTTCGATACTGTCAGGGCTCCTCGGACGACCCATTGACACTCCTCCTTTCTTCCATGTTCTGTATCCCCATAAAATAAGGAGTGGGGACGGACTATGTGGCGCCCGTCCCCTATTTATGGGAATACTGTATGTAATGACCTTAAATCTTCGTTATAAACTCAGCCTTTGAAAACGGCTGCTGTTTAACCATCATTTTCAGGAAATCCTCTTTGGAGAATTCTGATAGCCTGAATATCTCCTCCGGTTTCATTCCCAGCTGCTTTCCGATCTCTTCCACGCTCTTTCCTGCGTCTATCAGTTCTTTCACGATAGCTTTCATAGGTTCGAGCAGGTGAGTACCCCTTGCCCTGTTATGCGTTACGGTTCCGTATATATCCTCGGAGTGTTCCTTGTGATCCACAATCACCACAGGCACTTTCCCGTCCAGCATTTTATGCAGAGGCTCTTCCCCGGCAATAGTCCACCGGTGAAAACCGTCTATGATCGTCATATCAGGACGCACCACTATGGGGAGCGTCCATCCGTTCGTCAATCTGGATTGTTTCAGCAGTTCCAGGTTCTGCTTTGAAACCTTGTTCGGGTTCCAGTTATTAGGTTTTACCGCTTCCCGGTCTACCCATTGAAGAGAGGCAAGCGGGCTTGTGAGTTTCTTATCCATGAGCCATTTCCTCCTTCTTCTTGGCATTCCCTATGTACCGTCCATAGATCCTCATATAAAGTGCTCTGTATGTCCTCAGCTTCGGATCTCCTGATATCAGATATGGTGCTCCTGACTTTTTTATCCAGATCCTTCTTTGGCACCAGTTCCTC
>JAFTEC010000020.1 GCA_017453865.1 Lachnospiraceae bacterium | reverse complement strand
CTAATTTCCTGCCCCTTATCGATTCACTTACGGGCTCCGTCAACTGGTAGAGAAAGGAACAAAAGATACATATCATGAAACACATAGTTTTTTATTCAAGCAACAGTAAGCACCGGGATAAGAGCAGTAACTGCACGGTTTTCCCAAAGTGGTCAAGGCAGTGGGACGAGATGGCAAAGCGCCATCCGGACTGTGATATCACACTGGTGCTGCAGCTTAACGGAAGGTACTTTCTGGATATCACCGACGGTGAGCTGTCGGAGAAGCCGGAAAACATCACCTTGAAAATACTTCCGATGGAGGCAAAGCTCCCGGAATTCCTGCAGGCAGTGGCGGAGCTTAAGCCGGACATCGCGGTAGCCATGCCGGGACCGGTCAGCGGATATGACTGGAACGGACTCCGGGATGCAGCTATCGCGGAGGGTTTAAGGAAAAAGGGTATAGATACCTTCTGCTATTCAACAGATACGGCAATGAACTGCTTTGATAAATGGAGGACCCATCAGATCCTTAAAAACGGGGGATTTCGCATACCGGATGCCCTGTATCTTCACTATGAACTGTTTAAGACAGATAAGCTCGGGGAAGCCTGCACAGGAAACGTCTATCAGGAATATATCCTCTGGGAGACAGAGAATATGAAGATGCCTGTCGTGATAAAGAGCACCACGGGATCTTCTTCAATGGGTATCTATATTGCAAAGGACTATGAGGATGCAAAAGCTTATCTTTTATCGGACCGCCTTACAGAGGATGTGATACTGGAAGAGTTTCTGGAGGGGGAGGAGTACGGCGCCGAGGTGCACGGAGACAGGGGAAATTATTATGTTTCGCCGCCCTTCAGGATATTCAATACGGTGCCGGGCCGGCTGAATGACCCTCTGGGGCAGACCACCATTAAGTACGGTCCCATCCTTGATCCAAAGCTTCATATCGAGGAGGTGCGTTCGGAGCTTAAGCGTCTCGCGGAGCTTATGGGGTTTTCCGGCATAATGGAAGTGGATCTCGTCCTTGTTCAGGATAAGTGGTATATCCTTGAGATAAATAACCGCTGGTCAGGTCTCACCACCCTTATAACCGCTTCACAGGGAAGGCTGCCCTATGATGTCTATATGGACGAGGCTGTGGGGGCGGCTGTTGACTATAATGATACGAAGAACCTAAGCTTTTCCTGCCAGTTCAAGATGCCGGACGTAAAGGAGGATACTCTTTCAAAGATCGCTTCGGAGCCTTCAATGAAGAGTATCATCAAGTATGATGTCCGTCTTCCCGGAAGGGATCCCTTTACATTTAACGATGCAGTCACAGGGGGATATGCTTCCATGGAAGAGCTTCTGGAAGGCTTCTCCTCATTACAGAAAAAGTACCCGGATGAGATCCCGGAAGCGCTGATAAAAGCACTTAAGGAAAAGGAAGACAGGTAAAAGGAGGGCTTAACATATGGAAAATATCATTATCGTTGATCCCTTTTCAACAGGGGTCAATTTCCTCGAAGATATAGAAAAAAGAGGATTTCACCCCATAGGCCTATGGTCCAGACGGAGTAAAGAGATATTTGATCTGATGGAAGAGGTAAGAAGGCCGATAGAACACGAATATAACGGAAGAGCAGACTTTTTCCCGGAGGAAAAGGAGTATAAGGATACCCTGAAAAAAGTAAGGGAGCTTAAGCCCGGGTTCGTTATTCCCGGAGCGGATCTCGGAATCGAGCTTGCGGCAAGGCTTTCAGAGGATCTCGCTCTTCCGGGGAATCCAGTGGAAAGGATCCCGGTACTTACAAATAAATTTCTGATGCACCGGGCTTTAACAGAGCGGGGTATCAGGGGAATACGCGGAAAGATAGTCCATAACCTTGATGAGACCATCGGCTTTTACCGGGAGCAGGGATTTAAGGGCTGTGTACTGAAGCCCTACCGGGGAGCAAGCTCGGTGGACGTAAGGATCTGCGACAGCGAGGAGGAGCTTAAAGCCGCATATGACGAGGTCTTTGCAGTAGGGAACTATATGGGCGGTGAAGAAGAGGGCATGCTCCTTCAGGAGAGGATAAGCGGTACGGAGTATATTGTGAATTCTGTTTCCCTTAGGGGAAGGCACAAGCTCTCCGCTATCTGGAAGCACTCCAAGAAAAAGGTTGAGGGAGGCGGCATGGTCTACAACTACACGGAGAGCTTAAGCCGCCCGGAGGCAGGCTGCACCGCCCTTGTAAAATATGCTTTTGACGTACTGAACGCTCTCGGCGTGGAGAACGGAAACGTCCACAGTGAGTTTATGATAGATAAGGACGGTCCGGTCTTAATCGAGATAAACTGCCGTCCTATGGGAAGCGATATGCCGGCAGAATTTCTCGACAGGATATGGGGGCATCATGAGACGGACCTTTGCCTTGACGCGTATCTTAACCCCGATGCCTTTTTTGCCCACATTAACGATCCCTTCAGACCACTTGCAAAGGGATTAAAAAAGCATATCATCACGGATAAGGAAATGGATGTGATCCAGGCTCCGGTCCTTTCCATCATCACACGTCAGAAGAGCTACTGTAACGCGAGGCTCGGAAAGGCCGTGGCTGACCACCTTGCCCGCACGGTTGACCTGGATACGAGCGCCGGGGTTATCTACCTTGCAAATGAGGATGAGGGGCAGCTCTACCGTGACCGTGATTTTCTGGAGAGAACGGAGAGCAAGTATTATGACATGCTGTTTACAGGCAGGAAAACGAACCCTGAAGACAGGCCGAAGGATCTGAAGAGTGTGAAAGAGGTGCTTGAAGATATTAAGCCCGTGGGATCAGTACTTGTTCTGTCCAATGACATTACTTTCCTGCCCGGTGTAACGGTCTCATCCCCTGACAATTTAAGTAAGGCTTCGGGTGGCTTCCGCTACGCTGTTCTGGATCTTTCTTACCGTGAGAATGAGGACTATGAGGGCATTTCGGAGATGTTCTTTACTCTGTGCGAAAAGGTGAGAAAGGGAGGATATGTGATTGTGCCCGAGAGCACATACTGGCACTTGTCCTGCGGTATGGAATCCATAGAGATACTATGCGAAGCGGCAGGACTATTTATAGAGGTGCCGAAGGCTGATACCGGCAATGTCGTGATTGCCTGTAAGGACTGATCTTTAAGCTGTTCAGAACAGGCACCTGACAGGCACTTAAAGGAACCGGGGCTCCGGTTTATGGAGGTTAATATGCTGCTTATAAGAGAATATGACCGGGAGATGAACCATAGGACCTTTGATCTTTGTCCGGAGCTTTTTCATAAGGCACTGGATGCCGTGCTCCTTGGGGAAAAGCGCTTTCACGTAAAAAACCCTTACGGTGAGGATTTTGATCTTCTGTATCAGGAAAACCAGCTCTTTGCAGAGAGCTCGGATAAGTATCCGGATTCGCCCCTCTTTCACCAGGATCCCCTGTATCCACCCTATCTTTTTTATGACGAGTCTGACAGGGACAGGCTCTGCTTTGATATATTTGAGGGCTTTGACGGGGTCCGGTTTCAGGAGATCAGCGAATATACGGTGGTCCTTACCGGAGTGCTGCTTAAGTTCACAGATCTAAAGCTTATCTGGCAGGATGAAAGGATACACTGGTTTTATCCCGGGGAAGAGAGGATAATAATAGATCATAGGGAGCCTGATAAGGATGATAAAAAGACTCTTAAGCTTATCAATACTTTTTATCCCTCTGCCTTTATCTGTGACTTTTTCACCATGGATCCGGTGGTGCTCTTTCACCATGTGTTCGTATACCAGTGGCTTACAAAGCTCAGTATGGATAAGGTGAAATATGCAGAGATCCTGGTGGCAAGAAGTGAGGGAATAGGCAGCATACTTACGGTTTACGCAAGAACCCGGAACTTCCTTAAACGCTTCGGTATAGAGGTGACCCTGCAGCCGGGAAGCTCAAGGTATGCGGATCACATTATAGAGAAATACTTTTGTGTACGGATGACGCCTTCTGATTCCAATGAAAATAATACGGTCTATATTACAAATTATTACGGGCTGCTATTCACAAAAATGCTCCGCTACAGTACCGGGGATGATTTTAATTCATCCTCACTGGATCCGGGCTTCCTAAGTGAGATGAAGGAGTACGGTGACAGTGTATTTGAAGGAAAGAGAATGCTCGGGATACTTTTAAGGGGATCCGATTATATAGCATCCGGAATGAGCGGCGCCTCGGCACCGGTCACGGTGGAAGCTGCTCTGCCGAAGATAAGGGAGTGGATGGAGGAGGATAAGTATGACGGCATTTTCCTTGCCACAGAGGACAGGGATATCCTTAAAAAAATGGTGGATGCATTTCCGGGAAGGATAAGGATAATCCCTCAGGAACGATACAGCGTCACGGATTTCATCAAAGAGGGCGTGAATACGATAAGCGAGCTTGACAGGAAGCGCCATCCGACAGGAAAGGAATATGATGACTTTCTGGAGGATTCAACGGTTAATTACTTCTATGCCCTGTATCTTCTGTCAAGGTGTGAGTCATTTATGTATTCCGGACAGTGCGGAGGCATCGTTATGACAAAGTCACTGTCCGAAAAGGGATTTAAGAGGATGTGGTGTTTTGCGGAGAATAAGGAGATAAAATGAATCCGACGAGAAGGATAAAGCTTCCGAACCTTTATAATTTCAGGGATCTTGGAGGGTATGAGACCGGGGACGGAAGGGTAACTGCATGGAACCGCCTGTACAGGTGTGACTGTCCCTCAAGGCTTACTGAAAACGAATGGCAGGCTTTCAGGGACAGAGATATTAAGACGCTTATAGATTTAAGGAGCAGCTATGAAGCCTGGGAGGAGCCGGTCAGTCCTCCGGATGATATGAGGCTTATTTCCTGTCATTTTTTCCGGGAGGAGGAAGGAGCGGACTTAAAGGGTGAAGCGGGAAAGAGGTTTTTGGCGAGCCTTAGTATCGACTACTGCGTAATGGCGGAGACCTCCATAGACCGTATCGCACTCATACTAAAGACCATAGCGGGAAGCATGATCGACGGAAACAGCGCATTTTTCTGCTCGGCGGGAAAGGACCGTACAGGGATCATAGCGGCTGAAATCCTTAAGCTATGCGGTGTTTCAGACCGGGACATCATTTCTGACTATGCCGTTACGGAGATCTATATTGCGGAAGTCATAAAAAAGAAGCTTGATTCACTACCGAAAGAGATACTTGCGGAGATTTCACCGGAAACCATGGAGGCCGCTGCTTTTTCCAAACCGGAAAATATGGAGCGTTACCTTAAATGGTCTGCAGACTTTGGTTTTCTTTCTCAAATGGAGAAGAACGGGTTTTCAAAAGAACTGCAGGGGAAACTTATAGAAGCTTTATCTGTTCGGAAACCGGGAGTATTCTGAACAGAGAAGCGTTAATTACCGGAGACTGATCAGATGAAGTCTGCACTTTCCTACATTAAGAATAAAAATCTGATATTCGTTGTGGTGACCGCTGTTACTCTTATGTTTACTGCGGCTGTTTTTTCCTGTAGTCTGGTCATGATAAGGACGATATCAAAAATGGCTGAAAATCTGGTGGGGGATATGCTGCAGATGGAGGCGGAGCGTTGTGTATCCTGTATCGATGACTACGAATGTCTTCCCTGGCTTCTTGACTTCTGGAGTACTAATGCCGATGATATGATCACGGATTATAATGAATTATATAAGCTTGAAAGCCGTCTTGCGGATTTTGGGGACACGGATCTTCTGATTGACCGGGCAAATGTTACGGAAGAGAGGCTTAATGAGCTCGAGGTTGAAGAACAGAAGGTTTTTGCCGACTATTGTTTCCTGTCCTGCCGTCTGGAGGTGGATACCGGAAAAAACGCCCGTGTACCGATAACCACAAAGTGTATAAGGATCACAGATGACAGTGAATTCCTTTTCTTTTCTGATATAAACAGTGAATATGAGGAAGATGCCGGAGCCGGGAATATCCTGATAAGCTGTCCGCTTGATAAGGATCTCAGTGAATACTATAAGACTGCGGAACAAAATGCTGTTTCCGGAGAGAAAACAGCCGCATTCAGGACAAAGGGAGCGGAGGATAAGCTGGTTTACTGCATACCGGTCATAATGGACGGGAATACCGTATGCCTTTTCACGTCATCCGCTGACAGTACCCTTGTCCGTACCACAGTCCTGAATATCGTAAAGAGGATACTGCCGGGCTGTATTTTTATGATAATCCTTGTGGCCGTGATACTGGTGCTGATCCTCCGTAAATCGGTTGTACGGCCCGCAGTGCTTTTGAAGAATGCTCTGCAGGAATATTCGGAAACAAAGAGGAGTGGGGATATCCCGAAGAATCTCGGCGGTCTTACGGAGGAGAGAAATGAGATAGGCCTTCTGGCAGCAGGCTTTAATGATCTGGCGATAAGCATAGACAGTTATGTTGAGGAGATAAGGACCAATGCAGCCGAAAAGGAGAGGATGCTGTCCGAACTCAATACCGCGAGGGAGATACAGATGAGCCAGCTGCCATCGGACTTCCCGGCGTTCCCTGAGAGAAGTGACTTTGACCTCTATGCCATAATGGATCCGGCTCTGGAGGTTGGAGGGGATTTTTATGATTTCTTCTTTCTTAACGATGATCATCTGGTACTGGTAATTGGAGATGTTTCAGACAAAGGTATCCCTGCCGCTCTTATGATGATGGTCTGCAAAGCCTATATCAGGGGTGCCGTGGGACGGGAGGAGTCACTTGCCGCTGCAATGGAATACGTAAATAAGCTTATTTGTGAGAAAAATTCCCTGGGGATGTTTGTCACTGTATGGATCGCAGTGCTGGAGCTTTCAACCGGGAAGGGAACCGCTGTAAACGCAGGTCATGAAAAGCCGGTAATCCGCCGCAGCGGAGGCAGCTTTGAATTTGTGGTAAATGAGCATAATTTAGCTCTCGGAGCCTGGGAAAATGAGGAATACGGGGAGCGCTCCTTTACCCTTGGGAAGGGCGATTCCGTTTTTGTGTATTCGGACGGGGTGCCGGAAGCAAATAATATTTCGGGCGAGCTCTTCGGACCCAAAAGAATGCTTGAGGCCCTGAATAAAGTGCCGGATCTTACACCGGAGGAGAAGATAAAGGATATGCAGAATACGATAGAGGAATATGTAGGTGAAGCAAAACAGTTTGACGATATTACCATGCTTATGTTTACAAAGAAGGCGTAATGGAATATCATAATTTGGATTTTCAGCTTTTCCATAAGCTGACTTCAGATACAGAATTAATGAAAGAAAACGAAAGGATCCGGTCTCACCAATGAAAAAATTCAGTGATGACAAATACACAAAAATTGCCATATTGACGGTGATCACTGTGGCGGCATCATATCTTGCGATATTGATACTCGGTCAGAGCGGATCCCTTCTTATGGGGCTCCTGTCACTACTCGCCTGGATATTTGATGTGGTGACTCCGCTTATCCTTGGGCTCGTATTTGCCTATATCCTGCTGCCGGTCGTGAATGTCTTCGATAAGCTTCTCGGAAGGCTTCCGTTGATAAAGGATAAGCCGGGGCTCTGCAGGGGGATTTCGATCTTTACTACGCTTTTTTCCCTGTTCCTTGTAATCTTTATACTCCTTTCACTGGTGATATCCACCATCACCTCAAATATTCATTTCATAAGCTTCGAGGACCTTAGGCTTATGGCGGAGTATATAGGGGTGCAGGCTTCCAATCTCTATAATGAGATAAGGGATAACCTTTTAAGATATGATATCGCGATACCGGATACAGATACGCTCCTTAAGAGCGCGAGGCATCAGATAACTTCAATAGACGGAAAGAAGGGGAGCAATATAGCCCAGGTCTTCGGAACGGGTCTCCTGGGTGCCTTCAATTTCGTAAAGAATATCGTGGTACAGTTCTTCTTTGCTATTATCTTCAGTATCTATTTTCTCTATGACAATAAGGGAATGGGTAAATACTGGAGCAGGGCATTCCGGGCGATCCTCGGAGAAAAGGGCTACGGTGTTTTTGGAATATGCCTTTCTGATCTTGACAGATGCTTTGCAGGGTACATCCGTGGGCAGCTGGCGGATGCCGTTTTTATGGCAGTGGTCATGACGGTTGCCCTTTCCATTGCAGGCATTCCCTATGCAGCCCTTATCGGCATCGCTACGGGGATAGGAAATCTTATTCCCTACGTGGGGCCCGTGGTAGCCTATGGCATGACTATTATCTGCTGCCTCTTAAAGGGGGAGTTTAAGCTTATAGTGATCGGGGTCATCATCGTTTTCATTATCCAGACAATAGACGGGAATATCGTAAACCCCAGACTCCTAAGCAGCAGTATAGACGTGCATCCGGTCCTCGTCATCGTAGCCTTACTCTTTGGCGGAGCTATCGGGGGACTTCTCGGAATGCTTCTTGCTGTTCCGGTTGCGGCCTTTCTGCGTATACAGTTTGAACGCTTCGTTAAATTCAGGGAATAACCCTGCGGTTGATTTTTGGTGCCTGACACCTTACTATAAATACAGAAAAACCCGGATGATCGGAGGGAGGATTTATGGATTCAAAAGCGTTTCTTATCGGTATTGTCGCTGTAATAGCTTTTGTAGCGGTCTTTTTTGCGGGAAGCTACAACTCACTTGTTTCAAAACAGACTGCTGTGGAGGAGCAGGGAGCGAATATAGACACACAGCTTCAGAGAAGGGCTGATCTGATCCCTAACCTTGTAAAGACCGTAAAAAGCTTTACCGAGCATGAGAGCGAGGTCTTCAGCGAGGTGAATGAGGCCAGGGAAAAGCTCATGCAGGCCGGAACCATGGCGGAAAAGTCCGAGGCAAATGAAGAGGTGACCTCTGCCTTAAATAAGCTCATCGCCATAGCCGAGAGTTACCCGGAGCTTAAATCCGATAAGGTATATACAGATCTTATGGACGAGCTTGCAGGTACGGAGAACAGGATCGCCTATTCAAGAGAAAACTACAATGCGGCGGTGGCAGACTACAATAAGGCAATCCGTATGTTCCCGGGGGTGTTTTTTGCCGGAATGTTCGGCTTTGAAAAGGCAGAGCTCTTTGAAGCGGCAGCGGGGGCTTCCGAGGTGCCGGAGGTCGATATTTAATGGCAAAAAGGAAAGCTGCCCGTAAGCCTCATATTGCCCTTATTGTCCTTGCTGTCTTTATCTTTATCTTTTTTATCGGGACGGTTGTTCTGTTTGTCGATAACCGGACGGAAAGGGTCGTAAATTACCCGGAGCCGTCGGACTACTTCTTTGTGGAGGACTTTAGCGGTGTTCTGAATGAGGATACCGAAAGCATCATCTACGTTGAGGCCGCGGATCTTTATGATAAAACGGGTGCCCAGATAGTGGTGGTGACCGTTCCCAATACCCAGGAGGAGAGCCTCGAGGACTTTTCATATCATCTTGCCAATAACTGGGGGATAGGGAGTGAGGAGGAGGATAACGGCGTACTTATCCTTTTCGAGACGGATGAGGAGGAGCCCCATGTCCGCATGGAGGTCGGAAAGGGACTGGAGGGAGCCATTCCCGACGGAAAGGCCGGACGGATCCTTGATGATTATGCGGTAGAGGACAAGAATAACGGTGTCTGGAACAGGGCAGCGGGAAATACCTTTGTGGCAGCTGCCGAGGCTGTTTATCAGGAGTACGGACTCGACATTCCCGAGACCCTTACCTTTGCGGATGACTGGCTGGACGGCAGCTCCGAAACAAAAGGGACCTTTGCGGATCTGCCTTTTCCCGAGGCTTTGGAAAAGGTAAATGATGCTCCCGTCTCAGACCAGATCATAGAAGCCATGCTTGAATGCCTCGTACTCATTATATTCTTTTCGATAATATTCGCGATAGTAGGATTCTTTATGTTTATCGGCGGTATCGGCGGCGGAGGGGGCTTCTCAGGCAGAGGTTATTCCGGCGGAGGCGGTAATTCGGGCGGAGGCTTCTCCGGGGGAGGCGGCTCCTTCGGCGGAGGCGGGGCATCAAGATAATGTGAGAAGAGATGCCGGAGGACAGATGTGCCTATGAAAGCAACGGAGCAATTCGTTGTATCAAAACAGTGATTCAGTACTTTTGGCGACTTAATCACATTATGACAACATGGAGGGAATATAGAAAATGTTTCGAAAGGGATATGTAGTTATAATCATCATCACCTATTTCGTGATGCTTGCAGTCTTCCTCGGACTAAACCTACTGTCCAAAGGGAGTGATATGGATCTCAGCAATCTCATAGTGAATGCTGTCCTCTTCATAGTTGCGGGCTGCATCTTCTTTACCTGTATCACCGGAAGCCTGATACCCGTTGCAAATATGACCGCGGAGCTTCTTTCGGTGTCACGGCGTATTGAGGAGGATGCAAAGCATTCCCACAAATATCTCTGGGAAAAATACAGGGAGGAGAACACGGAACTGTTTCGGGAGAGTATCCTTGCCAAGCAGTATAAGGATTATAATTACGAGCTTGAAAGGATAGTAAACAGCGATAAGGCCTATTACAAATGTGATATTGGGGAGTATATAGGCTTCGACCTTCTGGACTCGGTGATCCACAGGGAATCCCTGAATCAGGTGGCGGGGGTCATGACGGGACTCGGTATCCTCGGGACCTTTATAGGACTTACCCTGGGACTGCAGGCCTTCAATACCGGTACAACCGCCGAGATAACGGGCAGCATAGAGCCTCTTATGAACGGCATAAAGGTGGCCTTCCACACCTCCATTTTCGGAATGATCTTTTCCCTTGTATTTAATTTTGTATATAAAAGAAGGCTGGATGAGGGGGAGAACGCCATCCGCACATTTTTAAGCGTCTATAAGAAGTATGTGATGCCGGATACCTCCGCTGAGGGCGTGAACCGTATGATGGAGCTTCAGCAGAAGCAGACGGATGCCATAATCCTTCTATCCGATTACGCGGATATAAGGGCCAGAAACCAGATAGAGCAGCTTTCGAAGCTGGTGGACGTATTTATCTCCGAGCTTAATAAGTCCCTCGGGAATTCCTTCGCCAATCTTTCGGACATCATCAATAATACCATTGCCCTGCAGTCGAAGAACGAAAGGGAGATGAGGGAGATCTATGAGAGGAATCTCGGAACCGCAGAAGGGGTCGAGGGTATCTTTAATGAGACCCGGGCACTGAACCAGTCCTTAAAGAACTATGTGAGCGAGGTTCAGCTTCTTGAAAAAGCGGTAACCGGAGAGGTGGAGGACCTGAAAAGGCTTGGGGAAAGCAACAGGGAGCTTATAAGCGCGATTCCGAAGGGGACGGAGGAAACCTTCGGGATAATAAACGAAAACCTGCAGATGATATCAAAGAGCTACTCCGAAAGACTGGATGAGCTTTCCGATGCCATTGAAGAGATCAAAAAGAACCAGAGGAAAAAGTCATGAGACGCAGTTCCGGAAGAGACAGTGAAACTACATACTGGCTGTCATATTCCGATATGATGGCCGGACTTCTCCTTGTATTCGTTATAATAATCGCGGTCTCAATGCTCCATGCCAAGATGCAGTATGATGAAAAGGAGCTGGAGCTTGCAGGGAAGGAAGAGGAGCTTTTAACGAGATCCGATGAGCTGGAAAGCGAGAGAGAGGTGGTCGCAAAGCAGAAGGCGACCCTCGATGAGCAGCAGAAGATGCTGAACGCCCAGGAGGAGGCTCTTTCGGAGCAGGGAAAAAAGATAGCGATCCAGGAAAAGACCTTAAAGGAGCAGCATGAGCTTTTAAATAAGCTTGAAGCCATAATGAGCGAGCAGCAGCAGAAGCTTGATGACATCATAGGCGTAAGGGCAGAGCTTGTGGAGGATCTTAAGGAGGAATTCGAGGACTCGGACCTAAAGGTTTCTGTGGATGAGAAGACGGGAGCCATTACCTTTGATGCCAGCATACTCTTCGATTACAATAAGTCTGTCTTAAAGGAGTCGGGAAAGGATTTCCTGTCAAAGTTCCTTCCGAGATACGCGGACGTATTACTTAGCGACAAATACAAGGATAATATTTCCGAGATACTGATAGAAGGACATACGGATACCGAGGGAAAATATCTCTTCAATCTGGAGCTGTCCCAGAAGAGGGCGCTTGCCGTTGCAAGCTACTGTCTGGATGACAACAGCGGGGTGGTGGATGATGAACAGCTGGAAGCCCTGAGAGAGCTTACCTCCGCCACCGGAAAGTCATACAGCAATCCGATCCTCGATGAAGAGGGAGAGGTGGATATGGAGGCATCCAGAAGAGTTGAGTTTCTTTTCCGCCTGAAGGATGAGGAAATGGTCCGTGAAATGATAGAGATCTTGAGCGATGAAGAGGAATAAGAGGCATTTCAGCTTCAGAAATTCCATACGGACGGAATTTGCGGTGATCTTTATCGTCGTCATGATGCTGACCATCGGCGTGTACTGGATCATTAACAGCTTTTTTCTCCAGCGCTATTATATCCTCTATAAGGAGAACAGGCTGAAAAGATCCTATGATTCCGCGGAGACACTGATCCGGTCCAAAGATCCGGAAAGCGAGAGCTTCAGACAGGATTTCCTGACGCTCTGCTCCGCGTCAAACCTGAACGCAGCCATCGTCACACCGGGGCTTGAGACCGTGGTATCAACGACCGGCGATAACATTATGACCGTAAGGCTCTTTGACCATGTCTTCGATATAGACAATCCCCGACACAAAAAGCCTGTTGTACTGTATCAGGACGAACGCTACGAGATATGTATTGCCGACGACCCCAGAATGAAGATAGACTACCTGGAGCTTTGGGGGAGCCTGTCAAACGGTGATATCATTATAATGAGGACCCCGCTTGACTCCATCAGGGAGAGCGTCAGGGTGTCAAATGCGTTCCTGGGCTACGTTGGATTTTTTATGGTGATCATAAGCGCCGTTCTCATATGGTTCGTTGCCGGAAAGATCACGAAGCCCATAGGTGAGATGGCGGAGATATCGGAGAGGATGTCGGCTCTCGACTTTGATGCCAAGGTGAGGATCAGGGGAAGGAATGAGATAGGTATACTCGGGGAGCACATGAATGATCTTTCCGAGACTCTGGAAAAGACCATTTCGGAGCTTAAAACCTCCAATAATGAGCTTAAGAGGGATATTGAGAAAAAGGAAAAACTAAATTCCATGAGGCTCGAATTCCTTTCAAATGTGGCACACGAGCTGAAAACCCCGATAGCACTGGTGCAGGGCTATGCAGAGGGCTTAAAGGACGGTATCGCGGAGTCCCCCGAGGACAGGGATTATTACTGTTCTGTTATAATGGACGAAGCGGAAAAGATGAATAAGCTTGTCCGTAATCTCATGACATTAAATGAGCTTGAGTTCGGATCGGATATGATAAATCTCCAGAGATTCGACCTTACGGAGCTTGTCCGGGGATGTATCCAGTCAAACGAGCTTATCATAAGCCAGAACGGCATCAGAATAGATTTTGATATTGACAAACCGGTGTTTGTGTGGTCTGATGAATTTAAGACCGAGGAGGTCATAACCAATTACCTCTCGAATGCCATCCATTATTGTCAAAATCCTCCGGATGCACATTCTTCGGGAGATAAGGAAAAAAGGATAGAGATAAGCTTCTCGGAAAGAGGGGAGAGCTTAAGGGTCAGCGTTTTCAATACGGGTGAACCTGTGCCGGAGGAGGCACTTCCGCATCTCTTCGAGAAGTTTTATAAGGTCGATAAGGCGAGGACCAGGGAATACGGCGGTTCGGGCATAGGTCTTTCCATAGTGAAGGCCATAATGGATGCCCTAAATCAGGACTACGGCGTAGAGAATCATAGTAACGGTGTTACGTTCTGGTTTGAGCTCGACCATAAGGACGGCGGAAATGAAGCATAGTACGGCAGTGAAAAAATTCATAGCGGCGTTAACGGCGGCAGCCCTTCTACTCTCAGGCTGCGGCGGGGGCTTCGTGGATCTTTCCGAGGATGAATCAAAGCAGATAGTGAATTACTCCACAAATGTGCTGTCCGATCATAACAGCGCCGTCAAGGGGTCGCTTAAGAATCTCACCGGAACCGACCTTAAGGACATCGTCATAAAGGATGATCCTTCGATCATTCAGGAAATAGAGGAAGCAAAGGAAGAAGCCACAAAGGAGATAGAGGAGGTACAGAGCAGCAAGGATCAGGATGCCTCTTCCGGAGAGGCTGAAGCAGGGGAAGAAGCGGAGAGCGGTCCCATGGAGATACAGGATGCGGATATCGCTGAGCTTATAGGACTTCAGGGCTTCTCCGTCGATTATTCCGGACACGGGGTTCTGGAGTCATATCCCGATCCCTCTGATCCGGATGCGGACATGCTCTTCTCCATAGAGCCCGCCACTGCCAATGATAAGCTTCTGGTACTCTACTTTAACGTGACGAATACGGGGGAAGAGGAAATGGCCTGCGATATCCTTCACCTGCAGCCCGGATTCCGCTTCAAGACCGGGGGAAAGACACACAGCTTCCTAACGACCCTTTTACTTGACGACCTGTCCACTCTGGAAGTTACCCTTCAGCCGGGAGAGAGTAAGAGGGCGGTCCTGGTAGCGGAGCTAAGCGCGGAAAAGCTTGCGGCCCTTTCGGATATCACGCTTATCATAATGGGCGGCGCGGAAAATACCGAGATCCTTCTCGAGAAGGCGGCGGGAGGTGAAGCCGAAGCTCCTTCGCCTGAGGAATGACGGGCGGCGCTGCCAGGAATAACAAGAACGGACTGTTATCTTCACTTTGATAAGAATAACAAAAAAAATTATGTTTTTTTGTTATTTTTTATAAATTATGTTATAATCTCTGCAAGTATACTTTATGAGAGGTGCTATGTATGGAAACAAAAATTCTTCTTGAAAACGGTACCAACGAGCTGGAGATCCTGGAATTCAAGCTGGGTGAAGATTCATATGGCATAAACGTTGCCAAGATCACCGAGATCATTCCCTATCAGGCGGTGACTCCGGTTCCCAATGCCCATCCCAGTATTGAGGGAATATTCATGCCCCGTGATAAGATGATCACAGCAATAAACCTGAAGAACTGCCTTCAGCGCGGTGATCAGGAGGACAAGGGTCTTTTCATTATCACGAACTTTAATAAGCTGGACATAGCATTCCATGTTGATTCGGTGGTGGGGATACACAGGGTTTCCTGGACAGCCATCATTAAGCCCGATGCCACGGTAAATACGGTTGAGGCCGGCGTATCCACGGGTATAGTGAAATTCGATGACAGGCTGGTCATCATCCTTGATTTCGAGAAGATCGTTACGGACATCAGCCCGGAGACGGGACTCAAGGTTACGGATATAGATGAGCTTGGAGAGCGCAGCAGAAGCGAGGTTCCCATTGTTATGGCAGAGGATTCGGTGCTGCTGCATAAGCTTATTTCCGATTCCCTGAAGAAGGCAGGCTACAATAATCTTACCGACTTCGAGAACGGTCAGGAAGCCTGGGACTATATCTCCAAATGTGTGGCTGACGGGACACTGGCCCAGAAGGTCGGCCTGGTCATCACCGATATAGAGATGCCCATTATGGACGGACACAGGCTTACAAAGCTTATCAAGACTGAGGACAAGACCAGAAAGATCCCGGTTGTAATCTTCTCATCCCTTGTAAATGACGAGATGAGGAAAAAGGGAGAGCAGCTTGGTGCGGATGCACAGCTCAGTAAGCCCGAGATCGGTAATCTGGTGCGCGAGATAGACAGGCTGGTAAATATAAACGCCGGGTAAGCTGCAGGTTTGGACCTGATTTTTTACAGAAAAGAATGCCAAAATGCCAAGGTTTTCGTGCGTCACTTGCGGTTCCGCAAGTGACTGTTCTGAACAGTTACAAGAGTCCCGTTTTTCGGGACTCTTTTTTAAGGGACACAGATCCCAGGGAAAGGAGAAGAAATGACTGATATTCTGATAATGGGAGAAACACTGGTTGAGATAATGAGGGACAGGGAAGGTGTGGAACTCTATGACGCAGGGCTGTTCCGGGGACCCTTCCCCAGCGGTGCGCCTGCAATATGTGCAAGCGCGGCTGCAAGGCTCGGGAGCCGGGTGGCATTGGTGAGCGGAGTCGGAAATGACGATTTCGGTAAATGTATACTGGACAGGATGAAGGAGCTTAAGGTGGATACGAGCCACGTTATCAAAAACGATACCGTTTCCACAGGCTGCGCCTTTGTGACATATTTTTCCGACGGCTCGAGAAAGTTCCTTTTCCATATGGGAAATACTCCGGCGGTTGAGGCCAAGGCCCCGGGAAAGGATGATTTCACCGGAGTTAAGTATATGCATATAATGGGCTGTTCTCTGATGGCAAAGAAGGAATTTGCGGATGAGATCTTAAAGACAATGCATACCTACGGAGAGAACGGAGCAAAGATATCCTTTGATCCGAATATAAGAACTGAGCTTAAGGGGAACGGGGATCTGGACAGGATACTTGAGGAGGTGCTTCAGAGCACGTCCATCTTCCTTCCCGGCAGGGAGGAGCTTCTGACCTTTACGGGAGAGAAGGATGTGGAAAGCGCTGTAAATAAGTGCTTCAGCTACCCCAAGATGGAGATAGTGCTTATGAAGGACGGCTCCAGAGGCAGCACCCTTTTCAGAAAGGGCGAAGAACCCATAAGCTGTCCTGTTTATAAGGTGGAGCAGGCGGACGCAACGGGCGCCGGGGACTGCTTCGACGGTGCCTTTCTGGCGGGACTCGTAGAGGGACTTCCTCTGGACAGGGCGGTTAAAAACGCATCGGCGGCGGGAGCTCTTAACGCAGCTGCCTTCGGACCCATGGAGGGAGACATCTCACCCGAAACGGTTGAGAAAATGATATCCGGAGGGATTTGAGCTTGACGACAGATCACTGTCATGCTGAGCGTCAGCGGGGGATCTTTCAACAGTCAAAAAAGACCCTTCGCTACGCTCAGAATGGAATTAGGTAATCGGGAAGAAAGGAACTAATCTTCGATAAATGGAAACATACGGGAGAAATTCATCCGACAACCGCAGAAATAACCGGGGCAGGGTCCTGCAGATGGTGGCAACGGGGCGGTGCAAAACGAGACAGGAGCTGGTGAGCACAATGGGTCTCACCAAGATGTCCATTTCAAATATCGTCGCCGAATTCCAGGAAAAGGGGATCCTCGTTGAAAGCGGAAAGAATCAGGCAAAGAGATTTGGCAGGCGCTCGGTCAATCTGGATATTTCGGATGAGGCTCCGAAGGTTGTCGGAGTACTTATCGTCCGTGACCGGGTTGAGGCCGTGCTCTGCGATATGAAGCTTAAGATCTTCAAAAGAAAGGCGGAGAAGCTTAAAAAACCTGATGAGAAGGAGCTTATCAATATCGTATTCTCTCTGGTTGACGAGATGCTGGAATTTGACAGTAACGTAGTCGGAATAGGCGTATCGAGCCTGGGACCCGTAAACCATGAGACCGGAGTGATCCTTAAGCCTCCTTACTTTTTCGGCATAAAGAACCTTCCCGTTGCAAAGCTTCTGGAAACCAGATATTCCCTCCCCGTAAGGGTGCATCAGGATAACCAGAGCGGGGCTCTGGAGGAATATCTCTACGGGAACGGCAGGGGTCATGAGAACCTTATGCTCCTCGGGATAGAAAGAGGCGTGGGCTGCGGCGTCATCAAGGACGGTGCGGTTTACGTGGGTAATCTTAACCTCTCTCCCGAAATAGGGCATGTCAGCGTAGACTACAAGGGACGGCGCTGTGTCTGCGGAAACAGGGGCTGCCTTGAAATGTATGTAAATTCCGAGGAAATGAAATTCATGCTTGAGAAGGCTCTGGGTGAGGAGGGAACCCTGGAGGAGCTCTATGCTATGGATGAAACCGAGGATGTTTCCAATGTTCTGGAGGATATGCTTGAAAGGCTTTCTGCCGGGCTGTCCTCAATGATAAACCTTATGAATCTGGACCTTCTGCTTCTCGGCTATGACGGGGTGCTGATACCGGAGAAATATATAAACCGGCTGGAACGCCGTATAAATGAGCGCCTGTTCTATTCGGGCATTATGAGAGTCATTGTGAAAAAACCCTTTTATGGTAAAGATGCCCAGCTTCTCGGCGGAGCCTGCAATATTTTAGCCGCAGTGTATAACGGAGATATCTTTATATAAGGGCTATTCTAGGCAATTCTACGAAAAAATCCCAACATATTGAAAGCTTTTATGACAAAAAGCGAAATTGTATATTGACTTTACAATGTTGATATAGTAGTATCATATCATAAGGCGGTTTTGGCAGAATGGAGAACGATATGTACGACATTGTAACGATAGGTGAAATGGTTATTGACTTCCTTCCCGGCAAGGAGAAGGGGAGCTATCTCCGGAACGCCGGAGGAGCACCGGCCAATGTGGCCATCGCAGCAGTGAGAAACGGTCTGAAGGCCGGAATGTACTGCAAGGTCGGAAATGATGACTTCGGAAGGTTCCTGCTTAGCACCCTTAAGAAAGAGGGCGTGGATGCTCTTTCACCCGAGATGACCGACAGTGCTGTAACCACGATGGCCTTTGTTTCACTTGATGATAACGGCGAAAGAAGCTTCACCTTCAGCAGAAAGCCCGGTGCGGATATGATGCTTAAGAGCTCCGAAATAAGCGACGAGGTCATAAAGACAGCGAAGCTTGTACACGGAGGCTCCTTCTCTCTTTCGGAGGGTGACGCAAAGGAGGCTACCGTAAGCGCCCTGAAGAAAGCCAATGAAGCCGGAAGGCTTGTGAGCTTTGATATAAATTACAGGAATGTTGCCTGGAAGGACGATAAAGAGAAATGTGCCGGGGAGGTCGGAAAGATACTTCCCTTTGTGGATCTTCTGAAGATCTCGGATGAGGAGATAGATATGGTGGGCGGCCGGGAAGGAATACCGGAGCTTATGAAGAAAAACGGTCTCTCGGTAGTTATTGAGACTCTCGGAGGAGACGGAGCGGAGTGCTTCTTTAAGGGCGGTTCCGTCGTACATCACGGATACCCTGTTGAGAGCGGAATGATCGCAGATACAACGGGAGCCGGAGATGCCTTCTGGGGAGGCTTCCTTTCAAGGATACTTATCCTCGGTGTAAATAAAGCGGAGGATATTACAGAGGAGATCCTGAAGGACGCACTGGATTACGGAAATATAAGCGGTTCCCTCTGTGTCCGGTCAAAGGGCGCCATCGCGTCACTCCCTGACAGAGCCGGTATCGAGGCCTTCCGTAAGGAAGCCGGTGTTAGCTTCGGAGAGAATTAAAGGCAGAGTATGAAGAAGGAAGTCTGGGAAAAAAGAGTATCTGTATCACCCTCACTAATAACCTTTGATCTCTGTGATCTTAAGGGCGCGACAGGGATGATAGAAAAAAGCGGGTTGGAGATGGTCCATGTGGATATACTTGACGGACATTTTTCACCCAGTATGCCTCTTGGGCTGGATGCGGTAAAGCAGCTTAGACAAAAGACGGAGCTTGAATTCGAGGCACACCTTATGGTGACGGAGCCGCAGTTCTTTGTGGATGAGCTGCTGGATGCGGGAGTATCGCAGATATGCTTTCACATAGAGACAGCGGATCATATAGACGGGATGCTGAACTACATACACTCCCGGGGAGTACGCGCAGGTGTGGCACTTAAGCCCGCAACCCCCTTAAGTACCCTGGATTATGTGATAGAAAAGTGTGACAGCGTGCTCCTTATGCTGATAAATCCTGGTTATGCCCAGGTGGCGGGAGAGGGGCAGGTCCCCTACGCGGAAAGGAAGATCAGGGATCTAAAGAAGCTTATCGGGGAAAGAGGGCTTGATACCAGGATCGTGATAGACGGCAGGGTTTCCGAGGAGAACATAAGGAAATTCGGAGAAGAGGGCCTTGTAAACATATTTGCGGCGGGAAGCACCTGCATTAAAAGAGAAGATATGGAGGGGAGCCTTAAGCATCTGAAGGAAGTTGAAGATATGCTTAACGGAAAGGCGGAAGCTTAGGAATAATGGGATACTACAGCGATAATTACAAGGGTACAAAGGATCTCGTGCTTAAGGAGCTCGATACGGCGTTAAGCTCCATAGATCCGGAGAGCGTTGAGAGGCTCGTAAAAGAGATCCTCTCTGCAAAGCAGGTTTTTGTGGTCGGGGTCGGAAGGGTGATGCTTTCCCTGCAGGCAATAGTAAAGCGCCTGTCGCACTTAGGAATATCTATTCATTATGTGGGAGAGATCACAGAGCCCGCCATCACAACGGAGGATCTTCTCATAGTCGGCTCAGGCAGCGGCGCAACCATATTTCCCTTAGGGATAGCGAAAAAGGCAAGTGAGCTCGGGGCAAGGATCGTCCATATCGGGTCTGACGCCAACGGACCCATGAAGGATGTAGCGGATTTTATGGTAAGGATCCCGGTACGCACAAAGAATTATCTTGACGATGAGATAGATTCCGCGCAGCCGATGACCTCTCTTTTTGAGCAGAGCTTACTTCTTTTCGGGGATATCCTCGCAAAGATGATAATAGAAGAGAAAAGCATAGATATGAAAGCACTCTGGCGTCATCACGCGAATCTGGAGTGAGAGGGTTTAGATATGGAATATTCAAAAAAGGATCTGTTTAGACACGTGGGAAGCCTGCAGCAGCTCATTTATTCACGTCCCGTAAGATTTCAGGAGGGACGGAGCGAGGGGATGAATGCCTACGAGGTTAAGTGCGGAGATCTTTTCTTCCACGCAGCCGCAGACAAATGCCTGGATATCTCGGATCTTTCATATAAGGGCATGAATATGACCTTTTTATCAAAGCCAGGACTTATTGGACGGAACGCCTGGGACACTGCGGGAGCTGAGGCACAGAGAAGCATAATGTGCGGACTTTTCTTTACCTGCGGTCTCGAAAATATCTGCGCTCCCTGCACCGTTGAGGGAAAGAATTACCCAATGCACGGGAGACTCCGTACCACTCCGGCGGAGCACTGCTCCTCGGATGTGATCATAGGAGAAGACGGGGCAAAGGTGGTCCTTACGGCGGAGGTAAGGGAAGCGGAGCTCTTCGGGGAAAACCTGGTGCTTAGACGCAGGATAGAGACGGAGCTCGGGAAGAACAGCATCCTCTTAACCGATGAGATAGAAAACCAGTCCTTCAGGGAAGAGCCCTTTATGCTGATGTACCACTGCAATATGGGATATCCGTTCTTAAACGAAAGCTCGGAGGTATTCCTCCCGTCCCTTGAGGTAAAGGGCAGAGAAGGGTTCTCCGAGAAGCATAAGGATAAGTGGAACATAATGGAAGCGCCGGTTGACAATGCGGAGGAATATGTATTTTTCCATAAACTCGCTTCGGACAGCGACAATAACACTATGGCGCTTATCGTAAATAATGAGCGCTCCGTCGGACTGACGATCGAATTCGGTATGGATAACCTGCCCTGGTTTACGGAGTGGAAATCTGTTTGTTCGGGTGATTATGTAATGGGACTTGAGCCCGCGAACGTAACCCCCTATAACCGTGAGGCCCATCTGTGGGAGGGAGACTTAAAGAAAATAGCTCCCTTTGAAAAGAAGAGCTTCAGCCTCAGATTCACCGTAGTGGATGGTGAGGAGGAAATAAATCCGGCAAAGAACAGGATCAAAAATCTGATTCAGAGGAGGGATATATGAAAAGATCAGAAATCAATGCAGTAATCAAAAAGTTTGAGGATCTCTTAGATGAGCACAGATTCTTATTACCGCCTTATTTAAGCTTTACTCCCGAGGAATGGAAGAGTAAAGGGCATGAGTATGATGAGATAAGGGATAATAAGCTGGGCTGGGATGTCACCGACTACGGTGAGGGGCATTTCGACACCCTGGGGCTTGCGCTTATAACCATACGAAACGGCAACGTTAAGATGAAGGATAAGTACAAAAAGCCCTATGCGGAAAAGATCATGATGTGTGATTCCGGCCAGATCTCCCCTATGCATTTCCACTGGAACAAGATGGAAGACATTATAAACAGGGGCGGAAACGACGTAGTCTTCAGATTCTACAACGCGAATAAGGAAACTGAGGAATTTGAGGACAGTGATGTGCTTATCATGAAGGACGGCAGACAGTTCAGGCTAAAGGCCGGTTCGGAAGCCGTACTGAAGCCAGGAGAGAGCTTCACCCTTTACCCGTATCTCTATCACGAATTCTTTATTCCAAAGGGAGGCCCCGCGCTTATAGGAGAGGTTTCCATGTGTAATGATGATGATACGGATAACCGTTTCAAGGAGCCTTTGGGACGCTTCCCCACCATAGAAGAGGATGAACCCGCCTACAGGCTTCTCTGCACCGAGTACCCGCCTGCGGCAGACTGAAGAGGGTACCGAATAACAGGATAATTTGGCAGAAGCGCCGGATTATAAATTCAATCAGCCAATAAAAGGCAAAAGGAGGAATGAAAATGGTTAAAAAGTTACTGGCAACGATACTTGCAGCAATGATGGCTGTTTCACTGGCAGCCTGCGGCGGAGCGGCAGCTCCCGCACCTCAGGCGGAAGCGCCTGCAGCAGAGGCACCCGCAGCCGAAGCACCGGCAGAGGAAGCTGCACCTGCAGAGGAAGCTGCACCCGCAGAGGAAGCTGCACCGGCAGAGGAAGCTGCTCCCGCAGCAGGAGGCGCTGATCTTTCTTCTCTTAAGTTCGGTTTCGTAGTAGGCTCCTTCGAGCACACCTTCTATCAGCTCATCCAGCAGGGTATCGAGGCTGAGTGCGAAGCAAAGGGACTTACCAGCGACCAGTACACGGTTCTTGACGCAAGTCTTGATCCCGTTATCGCAACACAGAAGGTTGAGACTCTTACAGCAGACGGATGCAACGCTATAGCTCTTGCCTGCAACGATGCCGCAGGTGTTAAGCCCGCCATCGAGAATGCAGATGCTGACGGCGTAAAGATGTTCACATTCGACTGCACATCCGAGTCTGATGCCATCAACTGCTTCGTAGGAACAGATAACGTAGAGGGCGGACGTCTCGGCGGACAGGAGCTTCTCCGTCTGACAGGCGATGGCGACACGGTAGCGATCATCGGATATCCTACAGCTTCTTCCTGCAAGGACAGAGAAGACGGATGTCTCGAGGTTCTTGAAGGTGCCGACAGGAATGTCCTTACCGGCTACGACTATAAGGGTGATGCCAATGAAGCACAGAAGATCATGGAGAATATCCTTACGACCAACCCTGAGGTAAAGGCTGTATTCACAGTTGGTGATCCCGCAGCTACAGGCGCTCTTGCAGCTATCAAGGCAGCAGGCTCCGATTGTATGATAATCGGATTCGACGGAAACCCTGAAGCAAAGGAAGCTATCTTAAGCCCTGAAAACGGAAAATACTGGGTATCCGAGATCTCACAGAATCCCAAGGAGATCGGTTCAAGGATAGTTGACGAGATGATCCAGTACATGACAGAGGGAACAGTAACAGACAAGAAGATCTTCATCGCTCCTTATATCATCACAGAGGAGAATGCTGCTGAATGATAAAAAGTTTTGCAGGATAGGTAGAACTTAAAGACCGTCCGGGCGGACCGGATCTGTCCGGACGGTTTTTCAAGGTAATCTGGAGGATTTGAATGGAACCTATTTTACAGGTAAAAAACATAAGCAAGGTTTTCCCGGGTGTAAAGGCCCTGACTGACGTATCCATAGATTTCTATCCCGGTGAGGTTCATACGCTTGTCGGTGAGAACGGGGCAGGAAAATCCACTCTTATAAAGATCATATCCGGTGTATATTCTCCGACCGAGGGAAGTGTGATTTATGAAGGCAAAAAGGTTGAGTTTACAAATCCGGGACAGGCAATCGATGCAGGTATAGCCGTTATCCATCAGGAGCTTAGCATAGCAAAGGACCTGACGGTGGCGGAAAACGTATGGCTTGGAAGAGAAATAAAGAAAAAAAGCGGCTTTCTGGACAAAGCCAGGATGAACAGGGAAACACAGGACATCCTTGATTTTATGAAGGTCAATCTGAAGGCGACCGAGATCGCGGGAAGCTTAAATGCCGCGCAGCAGCAGATGATAGAGATAGCAAAGGTCATCTCGCAGAATGCAAAGGTCGTTATCATGGATGAGCCCACATCTTCCCTTTCAGAGCATGAGATAGATGCTCTGTTCACGCAGGTAAGGATATTAAAGGAAAAGAATGTTGCGCTTATCTACATCACGCACCGGCTGAAGGAGCTGACAATGATCTGCGAGCGTGTCACCGTATTAAGAGACGGCTGCAAGGTCGACACCATGATGGTGGGAGAGGTGAGCGAAAAGCAGATAGTAAACAGCATGGTCGGCCGTGAGATGGGCGATTATTACAATAAGCATAAGCACACCAGAGGAAAGGAGATGCTTAGAGTCGAGCATCTTACGAGAAAGGGAGTGTTCGAGGACATAAACTTTACCGCCTATGCGGGAGAGATACTCGGCTTCTCGGGACTGGTGGGTGCCGGTCGGACGGAGGTCATGGAAGCGATCTTCGGAGCGACACATATAGATGAAGGAAAGATCTTCGTTGAGGGTAAGGAAGTGACCCTTGATAGTCCAAGCAGGGCAATAGCCCATAATATAGGCCTTGTTACCGAGGACAGAAGAAGGACGGGGCTCCTCCTTGCGAAGAACATAGTTGAGAACACATCACTTCCCAGCCTTCCCGCACACGCGAAGGCTCTGGGCTTTGTAAACAAGGCCTGGGAACGGAAGGTTGCAAAGGAATATATGGAAAAGCTGAAGGTTAAGGCGCCGGATATGTACACCATACTGAATACTCTTTCCGGCGGTAACCAGCAGAAGGTCATCCTCGGAAAGTGGCTTGCGGCAGATTCGAATATCCTTATACTGGACGAGCCCACGAGAGGAATTGATGTAAATGCCCGTTCGGAGTTTTATGCCCTGATGCATGATTTTGTGGAGAACGGGGGAGCAATAATAATGATCTCTTCGGAAATGCCCGAGATAATCGGTGTTGCGGACAGGGTTATCGTAATGAGGGAAGGAAGGATAAGCGGAGAGCTTTCTGAGGAAGAGATAAATGAACAGTCACTTATAGGACTTGCAAGTATCACGACAGAGGCATCGTGAGACAGGTGACACGGGAGGTTAGGATGAACAGTTCAAAGATCAAAAAATTAATAAGTGAAAACGTTGTCGTTGTCGTTCTGATACTTTTATGTATCGGCTTCGGTATCGCCAGCAGTACTTTCTTCAGTTCCAGAAACATAAGTAATATCTTGTCCCAGATGTGTACAAATGCACTTCTGGCTTCCGGACTCACCTACGTTATAATTCTCGGAGGTATCGATATCTCCGTCGGATCGGTAGCCGGTGTTGCAGGTATAGTCGCTGCTTATGCGGGACTTATGTTCCCAAATATGAACGTTCCCTTTGCCATAGTACTGCTGATCGTTACGGGTGTCGTGGTCGGATGTATCTGCGGTCTTATAAACGGGGTATTGATCGCATATCTGGACGTTATCCCGATGATCTGTACGCTTTCAACAATGACCGCATTAAGAGGTGTGGCCTTCATTATGACAGGAGGACAGCCGGTTTACGGTCTTGCGGACAGCTTCGCATTTCTTGGAGCAAAGAGAGTGCTTCCGACGGCAGGAATGCCTAACGGCTCGGTTCCTGTAATAGTTATCTTCACGGTCATAGTCGTGGCAGCCATGCATATCCTTCTTTCACAGACCATATTCGGGCGTCACGTATTCGCAGTCGGAAGTAACAGGAACGTTGCGCACCTCAGCGGTATCAATGTAAGAAAGGTAACACTTATCAGTCATATCCTCTGCGGCGTAACAGCGGGTCTCTGCGGAGTCTGCATAGCATCAAAGCTGCAGAACGGACAGCCAAATGCAGGAAATACCTATGAAATGTTCGCCATCGCGTCAACGGTCCTCGGAGGAACATCTCTTTCCGGAGGCTCAGGCTCCGTTGCCCGTGCGATGTTCGGATGTGCGGTTATCGCGGTAATCAAAACCGGAATGGATCTTCTGCAGATCTACTCATACTGGCAGAACGTGGTTATCGGCTGCATCATAATCCTTGCCGTAGTTCTCGATATGGCTCAGAAAAAAGCACAGAACAGGTAAGAGATGGATCATTATTTAATTCTGGATATCGGCGGTACGAAAACTACTGCTGCGGTTTTTTCCGGAAACGGAGAGCCGGTAAAGGATCTCTTCCCGGTGCTGCCGTCAAAAACATACGAGGGCTGTGATGCGGTATTTGCAAATACCGTTGAAGCCGGCAGGAGGGTCCTGAAGGAAAGCGGCGTCGATATTAAAGATATAAGAGGTATAGGCGTAGCTGCGCCGGGACCTCTGGACCATGAAAAGGGAGTGATAATAAACGTACCCCTTATGGGCTGGAAGGATTTTCCTCTCGGGCAGAAGCTTGAGAAAGAGTTCGGTGTTCCGGTCAAGCTCGATAACGACGGTAATCTTGGGGCGCTGGCAGAACAGAGACTCGGGGTTGCGAAGGGCGCAGGAAGCGTCGTCTATATGACGGTAAGTACCGGCTGCGGCGGAGGCATCGTTTTAAATGGTGAGGTGTACCGCGGATTTAGCGGCTCGGCCGGTGAGCTTGGGCATATCACCATAGATATGAACGGTATTCCCTGTAACTGCGGTTCAAACGGCTGTCTCGAGCTCTATGCTTCGGGAACTGCCATGAATACCAGGATGCGCCGGGATATTGATAAGGGAGTACGCTCCCTTGCCTTTGAGGAGATCGGCTATGATAAGGAGAAGGTTTCCGGAAAGATCCTCGGGAGAGCCGCAGAGGCCGGAGATCAATATGCCCTTTCATTTCTAAGGGAGGAAGGGAGATATTTAGGCGTCGGTTTAGCGAATTACTTTAATCTCCTGGACCCGGAGGTCTTTGTCCTCGGAGGGGGTATAACCCATCTCCGGAAATGGTTCTATGATGAAATGATGCGGACTATAGAAAGGTGCACCGTGAGCCCGGTATCCCCGGACAGGATAAGATTTTCCGAGCTTAACGACAAGGTCGTTGTCTACGGCGCGTATTGTTTGATAAAGGAAGCTTTGAACGCTTAATACGAAGGAGGAATGATTATGCCCTTGATCACTATGAAGCAGGCTATGGCCGATTCGCTTAAGAAGGCACTGGATACATCCTTTGATCCGAAGGAAAGGTATGCGGTGGGTGCTTATAATTTCAGTACTATCCCTGAAATGGTGGGAATAGTGCAGGGTGCCAGAGAGAAGAAGGCCCCGGTAATACTGATGCTTTCTCTCGGAGCCCTTAAGTATATAGGTTCACTGGAGCTCGTGGCAGATACCGCAAAGGGAATATCGAGGCAGTATCCCGAGGTGCCGATAGTGCTTCACCTTGACCACGCCACAGACCTTGAGATGATAAAGCATGCGGTAACGGTGGGCTTTACCAATGTTATGATAGACGCTTCCCAGGAGGATTTTGAGGTAAATATCTCAAAGTCAAAGGAGATAGCCGATTTTGCCCATAAGCACAGCCCCAGAGGGACAGAGGGCTGCTCGGTGGAGGCAGAACTCGGAATGCTTGCGGGACATGAGGATAATATAAGTGTTTCCGAGGAGGATGCACTGAAGGCCTATACCGATCCCGCTCTGGTTCCGGAGTTTGTCGGGAAAACCGGTATTGATGCACTGGCGGTTGCAATAGGAACAGCACATGGATTCTATAAGGCAGCACCGAAGATCCGTTTCGACCTCCTTAAGGAGATAAGGGAAAAGACCGATACCGCGCTGGTACTTCACGGCGGAACGGGCGTTCCCGATGAGGACTTTAAGAAGTGCGTCGAGATGGGAATGAGTAAGATAAACGTGGGAACAGGTCTCAAGAAGGTCTACACCGACGCCGTAAGAGAGGCGATAAAGACATTGCCGGAGGATGAGTACGATCCTAGAAAGATCGTGGGCCCCGGAAGAAAAGCAATAGCAGATGAGATCGCAAGTAAGTCTGAGCTCTTTAACTGCGCAGGAAAAGCCGAGGCGGTTCTTAAGAGCCTGTATTAAGGATCATGAAGAAAGCATTTCAGGATAAAAGGATCTTAATCATCATTACCGGTGGACCGGGTACGGGAAAGAGCGGGATAGCCGACAGGCTTCTCGCTTTCCTTGATGATCCGGAAATAGAGAGGATCAGCTACGACGAAATAAAGGAAAGGGAATTCGACAGGTTCGGCTTTGATGATGAAGCCGATAAGGACAGGCTTAACAGCTTTTCACTGGAGGAATTCTATCTGACCTTAAAGAAAGCCATGTGGGAGGATAAGACCATTCTTATCGAGTACCCCTTCTACCAGAGGCATAAGCCGAGGCTTAAAGAGCTCATAGAAAAATATCATTATTATGCGGCCACCGTTCTCCTCTATACCGATATGCACACGGTATATGAACGGTTCATTACGAGAAACGAGGGAAAGAGGCATCCCGGGCATCTTCTTAACCGCTATCACATAGAAGACTATGATCCTGCGGTTTTAAAAACTGATAAGAAGGTGCCGGATTTTGGGGAATTTTCTGCCGGTATCGCCCACAAGGACTATGACATAGGCTTGGGGCTCAGTATTCCGGTTGATGTAAGCGATTTTTCAAGTATCTCATTTGAAGAGATCTACGAAAAGATAGTGGAATATCAAAGATCGAAATCGCCCTTGAAATCTTCGTTAATAACGTAGTATACTTTTCCGTTCTCGGGCTGAACATAAAGATCAAGCTTCTTTATATCAGAGGCCTTGTTTCCCGCATCGGTAAAGATCTTCTTTGCGGTGTTCTTTAAGTCATCCTTTGTGGTATCTTTTCCGCCGAACTGAAGGACAAAAGATTCTTTCATAATTCCCTCCTTAAAAACAAAAGAAATCAAAATCAACTTTGCTTATGATATAGCAAACAAGGCAAAAAATCAATGATTAATTTAGACAACTTTAGCTCTTTCTTTCTGCCTTATATCATTAGAATTGACATAATCGCGCTTGCTGATTATGCTAATAGAACGACATTATACGGAGGATTTTAAGTGGCGCTTCTTACTGTAAAAGATCTGTCGGTGGGCTTCAGCTCGCACGTTATAGTCAAGGGTCTCAATTTTTCCGTGAATGCCGGAGACTATCTCTGTGTTGTGGGAGAAAACGGATCCGGAAAGACCACGCTTATGAAAACCCTGCTGAAGCTTCAGGAGCCCTTAAGCGGTGAGATCATAAAGGGGGATTCCCTTAAGGATAACGAGATAGGTTACCTTCCGCAGCAGACCGTGGTGCAGAAGGATTTTCCGGCGTCCGTTTATGAGATAGTGCTCTCAGGCTGTCAGGGCAGGAGCGGATTCAGACCTTTTTATAACAGCGACGAAAAAAAGCTTGCCCGGGACAATATGGAGAGGATGGGTATCCTCTCTCTTGCCGATCGCTGCTACCGCGAGCTTTCGGGAGGGCAGCAGCAGAGAGTTCTTTTGGCAAGAGCCCTTTGTGCGACGAAGAAGATACTGCTTTTGGACGAGCCGGTGTCCGGTCTTGATCCTCTCGTCACATCAAGAATGTACAGCCTTATCTCCGATCTGAATCAGGAGGGGATCTCGATCATCATGATATCCCACGACATTTCAGCTGCCGTAAAATACGCAAGCCACATACTGCATATCGGAGACCGGGTGTTTTTCGGAACAAAGGACGAGTATCTTGAAAGCAACGCCGGGAGGTTCTTTCTCTTAAAGCAGAGAAAGGCTCTGTACCCCGGGGATATTCATTTTGCACCGGGCAGGAAGGGAGAAGATAAGGACTGATGGCAGAAAAATTAGCTTTGTATTTTCAATATCCCTTTGTGCGCTATGCCATTATCGTCGGCGTGCTTATTGCGCTCTGCTCGTCACTCCTCGGTGTCACGCTGGTACTGAAGCGCTTCTCCTTTATCGGAGACGGCTTATCACATGTGGCATTCGGAGCCATAGCGGTCGCATCGGTATTAAAGCTTTCAAATAATATGCTGCTGGTGCTTCCGGTAACGGTGATATGCGCCGTGCTTCTCCTTCGGACAGGACAGAATGCGGAGATAAAGGGGGATGCGGTGATAGCCATGATCTCTGTCGGAGCCATGGCCTTCGGCTATCTCATTATGAATGTTTTTTCCACATCATCAAACTTAAGCGGTGATGTGTGCAGCACCCTCTTCGGCTCAACCTCCATACTGACACTTAGCCAAAATGAGGTGATACTCTGCCTCATCCTCTCCGTTGCCGTAATAGCGCTCTTTATCATCTTTTACAATAAGATCTTTGCCGTGACCTTTGATGAGAATTTCGCCAAGGCCTCGGGAACGGCGGCAGACAGGATAAACCTTATCATTGCGGTAATTACTGCGGTGATAATAGTACTTGCCATGAACCTCGTGGGGTCACTTCTCATCTCGGCTCTGATCATCTTTCCGTCCCTTACAGCCATGAGGCTGTCCGGAAGCTTTAAGACGGTGACCTTAATTTCGGCGGTTTTTTCGGTATCCTGTTCTTTTTTCGGGATGCTGATATCCATACTTGCGGGGACACCCGTGGGCTCCACCATTGTGGCGCTTGAGGCGGTTGTTTTCCTGGCAGTTTATTTATTTGGCAGGATAAGGATGCACTCATAAGAGAACAAGGAAAAAGAGTTTTAAGGAGCAGAGCATGATACAGAAGGATTTTCTGATAAACAATCCGCTTTCGGCAGGCAGGGAGATCGCAGAGATCGCAAGGATCCTAAAGGAGATTCCGCATAGGGATGCGCTTCTTTCTGTATATGAGACCGGCTTTCCCGCATCCCAGCTGAAGATCATTATAAACAGGCTGAAGGCCTGCGATAAAAATCTTAAGATCGCAGGCATATCGGTATATTCGATCGCGGATATGACCGTTATGCTCAAGGGAATGCGCTTAAATCTCATACTTACCGAATCCTCGGATATAGAGGTTGTGACCATACCCTGCAAACCCGGACAGGAAAGGCGGGCCATAGATCACATGAAAAAAAGGCTCGGAGCAGATCCGGATATAAAGGCCGTCCAGCTTTTCGTATGTAACGTAGGTCTTAATACAACCGAATTTCTCCGTGAGTCTTTTAAGGGAAGAGAGGATATAGGAGTATTCGGCACCCTGACTTCGAGGGAGCTTCCCGAGGCAGTTGCGTCAAGAGGGGAGGGATATAATATCCTTAGTGTCTTGGGAAGGCAGGGAGCAAACGTGAAACAGGAACGTTTTGCCATAGGCGACGCTTTGGTCTCCGACGGCTTTGTGGCGGTGATCTTTTCCGGAAAGGATCTTTACGCGGATTTAAGATATGCTCTGGGATGGCACCCGGTCGGAAGGGAAATGCCGGTCACGATTTCCGAAAATAAGGGAAAATGGGAAACCTGTATATCGGAAATAGACGGGATGAGCCCCGTGGATCTCTATAATGAATATCTGGGTGTAAAGCCGGATAATTATTTTATCTATAATATATGCGAATTCCCTCTGATGGTAAGGCGGAACGAAACGGATATCTGCCTGATCCCCCTGGAATACGGAGATAAGGGGGAGATTTATTTTGATTCCACGATATATGAGGGTGAGAAGCTTTACCTTTCTTTCGCAACACATGATGAGGTTTTGGGGGCGGTCAGGGAATCACTTAAGGAAATGACCGGATTTGAACCGGATGCACTCTTCCTGGTGCTGTGCTCAAACCGTATCAATTTCCTGGAGGAGGATGCAAAGCTTGAATGGAGCTGCTTTTCCGGGATCGCTCCCGATCTTGCGCTTATACATGGTGTAAGTGAGATCTACTACCACAGGG
>JAFTEC010000019.1 GCA_017453865.1 Lachnospiraceae bacterium | reverse complement strand
GATTGATAACGGCTATTATTAATGTGATACAGAGTATGATCAGCACCGGATCCTTTTCCTTAAGCTTCCGGGCTATATCGATATTGGCAAGGAAGAGGATGCAAAGAGCCCCGAAGATAATGAGGCTGTTGTAGATCTCCGTCACATGATAAAAGGCGGGAAATGTCCAGGTTCCCGCATAAAATACAAGCATTATGATGAGACCAAGGTAATTCAGAAGCTCTCTTAATTTTACAAATCTTCCAGTATGCGGCAAAGCTCTCCGGCTCTTCTTTCCCATCCCGTCTCCCTGATATTCAGGGCTGCGGTCAGTCTTTTATTGTTTCCCTTATTTAACAGTTTCTTTATCTTTTCGGCGATCTCATCCGGATCCCCGGGATCATTTATTATGTCGGTTTCTTCAAGCTGCCGGAAAATATCGGTCACACCGCAGAACCTGGAAACCATTATATCACAGCCTGAAAGAAGCGCTTCCACCGGCGCAAGACCGAAGGTCTCGAATATGCTGTTCTGTATAAAGATCCTGCTCCTTCTGTAGAGTGCCTTCATATCCTCACTGCCGAGGATCCCATGGTCACGAACAAAATCGTAGGAGCGTATCTCCGCAGAATCGGCTCCTTTATCTCCCGCCACTTCAAGAGAAAGCTCAAGTCCCTCCCGCTCCCTCAGGAGCTTCACAGCTTCGCATATCTTATTTATCCTCTTCCTTGGCATTCCGCCTCCGACGGAGAGGATGGATACAGTTTGCTTTACAGGATCCGGCGAACCGCCGACAGCGCTGCCTCCGGCTTTTCCTTCAAAACCATTGCTGCCGGAGCTATTATGGTTAACATAATATTCACCCCATTCCACCCCGTTGGTAAGGTGTCCCGTCTTTTCTCTGTACTCGGGATAATGCTCCTTAAGCCACTCCTCAAATACCGGCGAGACCGCAAGTATCCGGTCTGCAAGCCTCATCATCTCCCTTTCGTCGGCTGCCATTTTTTCATCCGGAACCCGGTTTATACTGTTTTCATACTCTACCGCCCCGTGCATTATGTAAACCGAAGGAATGCCTCTCCGCTTAGCATATTTCATACCGAAGATATTCTGCCTGGAGTGGCCGGAAAAAACCACGTGATCCGCCCCTCTGATTTTTCTCCGTATCTCAAGGGCTCTTGAAAGCTTCCCACGGCTTTTAAGATATGATGTATTTGAGGGCAGAGCCCGTAAAAGACCCCTGGTGGCGTTGGCGGGTCCGGTTCCGGAATAATAGTCTCCGACAAGGAAGATCCGCTTTTCGGTCATATACTCCCTTTTTCCCTCTGCCATTCCCTTTAACGCAGCAAAAAAACCCAGGCTTTCCCTGTAGAGTCCCCTCTTTCTAACTGCAAACTGCAGACAGAGAAGGGGCCAGAGAACGGGAGCCATCCGGTAATAGCCTGCTCCCCTGTTCCTGAAAAACTCCCGGGTATAGCCCTTAAACCAGCTGGACTCATTCTCTATTGTGCCTGCGATCCTTATGGGAACATACGTTATCTTTAATCCCGCCCTGATGGCATCGAAAAGAAATATATTCTCCTCTCCCATGCCGTACTTTGCACCGGCGCCGAATAACTCATCCATCTTTAAGCCTGCTTTTCTGATCCTTGACAGCCGGAATGCTATCTCCGGTGAAAAGATCTTCATGGCGTGAAGACGGTCCAGGGGCTTTTCGGTATTAAAAACGCTTCTGTGACGCTCCGGCCTCTCAATAAAAAACACCAGGATATCCGAATCCGGATTCCTGTCAAAGGCTTTAAGGATCTTATCCTCATAATCCCTTTCATAGAGAACGTCATTATCGCAGAGGATGCAGAGCTCACGCCCCGCCATGGCAGCCTCCCTTATGGCCATATTACGGCTTTTCGAGAGTCCCCTTTCCTTTGTGGTGATAAATAGACAGTCCTCCTCCGGAAAATATTCCCTTTCCTCGGAGGAGCCCTGATTTATCACTATAGAGCTGCCGGTAATATTAAGCTTCCGGAGTATACTAATGCCGGAAAGATCCATTGCGGACAGGAGGACGGTAAGAGACCCCATCATATCCTCCTCATAACGGCATGAAATGCATAGAAGACAAAGCACCAGGCGCTTCGTACAAGACTTAAGTGCTCCACATTTCTGTAGAGATTCCATATCCTTTTTATCGCGGTAAGCTTATTCGACGAAAGTGTTCCATCACTTCTCCGGTATATGGTGAGGGGCCGGTTCAAGCCCCAGGCAGGGATCCCCGTCTTCAGGATCTTCCACCAGCAGGCCGTATCCTCGCTTGGCACATCCGGCATGTGCATAAGCTCCCTCGAGAGCTTTTCCGTATCAAACATTACCGTACTGGTAAAGATCGTGGTATTTTTAAGAGCCGCCCTGTACTGCATATGGAAGGGAACCCGCACTATCTTCTCGATGGAAACCCCGCTTTCATCCGAGAATTCATAGCCTGTAAAGGTGAATTCCGCACCTATCTTCTCCTGAAAAACGATCTGCTCCCTGAGCTTTTCCGGCTCCCACATATCATCCGCGTCAAGAAAGGCTATATAGCGCCCCCTTGCGGCATCTATCCCCGTATTACGTGCGTTTGCCGCGCCCCTCTTTTCCCCGCTGTTAAGAAGGCGTATCTCCTGGGGAGCGTTCTTTTCGCGGCGTAGGGCGATAAAATCCTCTATGATCCGGACGCTTCCGTCAGCCGAATGGTCATCAATAAGGATCATTTCCCAGTCCTGATATTCCTGCGCCACCACTGACATCATTGCGTCGCCTATAAACTTTTCCGCATTATGCACGGGTATAACCACAGAAACCATAGCCATCATTCCTTAACCTCACCGGCTACAATATCTTCTCCGGCGCCTTCGGTACTCTCTCTGGTAAAAAGTATCTTTAAGGTCAATATCATAAGCTTTATGTCAAGCCACAGAGAATACTGTTCTATGTAATAAAGATCGAATTTCAGCTTGTCATAGGGGAGGGTATTATATTTACCGTAGAGCTGGGCGTAGCCCGTTATTCCCGCTTTCACCTTCATCCGGTATGCAAATTCCGGCATGGTCTCCCTGAATTT
>JAFTEC010000018.1 GCA_017453865.1 Lachnospiraceae bacterium | reverse complement strand
CTGGAACTGTATACCCGCGATCGTGATCCATCTGGTGGCGCCTCCGTGGGAGGAACCGAGATAGAGAACGGAAAAAAGAAGGATCAGGCTCAAAATATAATAGATCCAGTAAAAATTAAGGAGGAAGCGGTAATCCACAAGGGAAAGCACTATCATAAGGCAGACCCCGATAATAAGGCCGACTATCTGACGGGACTGCACGGATTCACGGGCGCTGCCTATTATCACCACACCGTAAACCGATATGATAACCGAAAACAGTATCAGAAAGAAATCATAGTTTTTTATGTGATAAGCTTTTGGAAACATCAGTCCGAAATGGCGGTACTGTCCGGAAGTACTGCCTCTCCTCTTATTATATCTTCCTTGTCCTCTGTCTTAAAGTAATACTTGAAAATGTCCCTTGTGACCTCCGCCGCATTGGATGAGGTGTAGCCGTAGGCAATACGGGTAGCAACGGAGATCTCCGGCTTATTGTAAGGCGCAAAGCCTATAAATACCGCATGGTTCGGTCTGGTGGTTATCTGCTGGGCGGTACCGGTCTTTCCTCCCGCAGTCATCGGAAAGTCCTCAAAGGCTCCGTAGCTCTCCACAGCCTTCCGCATACCCTCATGTATCAGGTTCCAGGTGGAGCTGGCCATATTTATCTCGTTTCTGACGGTAGGGCTGTAGTCGGTGATCACGTTCCCGTTTGCATCCGTCAGCTTGTCAAGGATGCTTAAGTTATAGCATCTTTTCTCATTTGCAACGGCGTTCACATATCTTGCGAGACCCACGGTCGTATAGGAGTGGCTGCCCTGTCCGATGGCGGAACGGACAACGTCCTGGGTGGAGACATCGGGCTCGGATTCGGTGATCTCGATACCGGACTTATCCGTGAGGCCGAAAAGATCCACATATTTAGTTAGTCTCTTTATACCGTAATCATTATTGTAGATCCCGCCGCGGCTTGCAAGTCGGTATCCCACCTCATAAAAGAAGAAGTTGCAGGAATTCTCTATGGCGCCGGTAATCTCCAGATTGCCGTGGGTTCCGTGTGGATAGATCCAGCACTTCGGCGAAGGGGTGATCTTTTCAAAAAGACCTTCACAGTCGATATTTTCTCCGGCATTTATGACACCCTCTTCGAGACCCGCCGCAGAGGAAATAGGCTTAAAGGAGGAGCCGGGAGCCGTCTTCTGCTGTGTAGCATAGTCGTAAAGAGGCAGGGACTTATCGTTCTGCAGGGAAGAGAAATACTCCGCATCGACCGTATTTGCAAGCTTTGAATTGTCAAAGCTGGGATATGATACACAGGCGAGAACCTCACCCGTATTGACGTCCGTAACCACACTTGAGCCGGAGCAGGGGTCAAGCGCGAGATCCGCGGGAGTGATCTCCAGGGTCTCCAGACGCTTTTTCATGAAGCGGTAGGGAGTGATCTCACCGCTGTCAAGCTCCTTAAGATTATTCCCCACATCCCTTATCTTTCCCTGTTCATAAAGAAGGTGGCAGATCTGGAAGCCGGTGATCTCGTCCTGACGGATCATATATTTTATTATCCTCTTTGAAAAATCCCTGTCGTTTTTTAATTCCTCTAAGATATAGTCCACCAGCATAAGATAGACCTCATCGGAATCCAGGTATTTTTCCTCGGTATTTATCTTTGTCGGATCGATCCACCCCTTGGCAACCGCCTCCTTAAGATACTCTCTTAATGAGGCGCTGCCGTCCTTCCACTTAAGGTAGACCTCGTTATCCTGATCTATAAGATCCCTTAAAAGCACGTTTCTCCTTGAGGACTGCAGAAGGGATACCACATAGGCCTCATAGGACTGCTCCTCCAGTACCTGGTCATTAAAGGATAAGACCCCGTTTAAAAGCTCCTCCCTCAGATGACTGATAACTGCGTCCTGCTTTGCGGAAAAGGCGGAATAGACATCCCTTTCATTGGGTCCGGCGTTTTCGCCCGACAGGTGGTCGATACTTAAGTAATTATTGTCAAAAAGCGCAAAATACACATTGTCTATCGGTATCGTGATATCAGCGCTCTTTACCTCACTGAAATCATCCGGCTTTTCATCAACGATCTTTGAAATGACGATACCGGCGATCTTCTGCTCCAGTATCTTATAAACCGCCTTCTGCAGGTCTGAATCAATGGTCAGGTAAAGGTCATTTCCCGCAACGGGATCGGTCTTGTCCCCGGTCTCCGTGACACGGCCGAGATTATCTACGAAGATGGTCTGTCTGCCCTTTTTCCCCTGAAGCTTCCGCTCCATTACCTGCTCTATGCCGGCCTTGCCCACGTAGTCATTTAATTCGTAATTCCTTGCGTCAAGGGCCGCATCGATATCAGACTCCTTATTGAATTCGATAAGCTCTTCCTCACTTATCTTTCCGGTATAGCCGAGAATATGTGAAAAGCTCGGGTCATCAATATACTCACGGATCGTATCCTCGGAGATATCGACGCCCCTCAGCTCATCCCTGTGCTCCATGACCTCTGCCACGGTTTTCTCATTAACATTTGTGGCAACGGTGGTGGAGATATACTTCTGGAAGCTGTTAAGGCTGAGGTTATACCTTACTGTGATTATCTTTAATAGATCCTCCTTTGAAAATCCCACCTCAGGCGTGAAATCATAGCTTCCGTCAGCCTTAAGGGTATAGGTCCCGATACCGAATTTTTTTTCGGAGCAGAGATAATCGATTATGTCGTCAGGGGATGCATTCTTTTCCCTTGCCTTAAGGTCCTCCGTACTGTTCCTTCCGTAGAGATCCGCTAAGAACCTCTGCTGCCTCGTACCCTCCATTGTAAACTGGTAATTTCCGGATCCGTCAAGGATTATGCCGAAGTCCTTTATCAGCTTGTCCCCGTTACCCTCTATTATCTCCATAAGGCTCACTATCGTATTATTGATCTCCATATTCTTCTTCGAGCCGGAGTCGTAATTATCCTCTATCGTAACGGAGTAGGCAAGAGTGTCCTTTGCAAGGGAGATCCCGTTTCTGTCAAAGATGGAGCCCCGGGTACTTTTTATGGTCTTCTCCCTTTCGATCTTTAAGGTGAAATTGTCAAGGTAGGACTCGCCCTCTATTATCTGCAGCTTGAAAAGCCTTACGGTCAGGACGGAAAAAAGAATGAAGATCGCAACCGTCAGAACGAAAAGGCGGGAGGTCATCACACCTACGATCTTGTCACGAAGCTGTTCAAGCATCCTTCACCTTCCGTTCTCCCGAAGCGTCATCATCAAAAAGCCCGGACAGAAACAGCACGGGCTTATAGAGGATTATGGTGACAACAAGGGTATAGACAGTTTCCGGAAGTATCACATGGACTGTATAGAAACCAAGATCCAGCCTTGACCTTAAAAGGAACAAAAAAACATAGGTCAGAAAGCCCGCGATAAAGTCACTGAAGGTGGTAAGTATAAGGGGAAGCTTTATATCCTCGGGATAAAAAAGGGTATTGAACATGCCGTTTACGAAGCCTGCCCACACAAATAGCAGCATGAAAAAGCCGATAAGCCCGTTTCCGTAGAGTATGTCGGTAAAGAGTCCGGCAAAAAAGCCCGCAAACATTCCGTCCTTTTTCCCGCCCGTAAAGCCGAAGATACTGGTGAGCATAAGGAGGAGGTTCGGACCCACCTTTCCCAAGGACAGGGCTTTAAAAAGCGTACACTGCAGGCAGAAGGATATGAAGATTAAAACCAGCATAAAGATCCTCTTCTTCACCTCTGGTCCTCCCCGAGATCGCTGGTAACCTTTAACTCCCTTATCACGACGACTGTGCTTAAGTGCTGAAAATCCACTGCCGGAGTGAGGGTACCGGATCTTGTCAGATTATTGGGATCCGTTTCGATGGAGCTTATATAGCCTACGGTAAGCTCCGGAAGGAACCTGTTTGAAATATTGGAGGTGACTATCTCATCCCCCACCGCTGCGGTGGAGTCCTGATTTGAAAGCTGTGAAAAGCGGATCTCTCCGGAATCCATAAGCTTCAGATCCCCCGTGACCATAACCGTATCCGAGGTGGAAAGAACCATTGAGCTCACATTACTTGCATCGTCAATAAGAGCCCTGACCGTTGAATAGTCAGGTCCCACCTCGGTAATGATCCCCACGAGACCGTCTCCGGCGATCACGTTCATATTCTTTTTTATACCGTCCGCTTCGCCCTTGTCGATAAGGAATACGGAAAACCAGTTACCGGGATCCTTTCCGATGATCCTCGCACCGATCTTGTCATATTCCCCGAACCTGTCCTCGAGTCCGTAGAGGTCCCGGAGCTCCTGCAGCTCGTACCTGTCTGCGATAAGCTGGTTCTTTTCAAGGGTTAGATCCTGTATTTCTTTCTTTAATTCCTCATTCTCGTTTAAGACATTCTTTAAGGACTGCCATTCCTCCACTCTGAGACTGAAACGCTCCCCTATGGCATTCAGTCCTCTTTCCACCGGAACAATGGTGTAATTCGCCACATAGGAAAGAGGTCCTGACACAGCATCCGTAAAAAAGGTGAGGAGCATCAGCGCTATACAGAGAATGGTTATGATGAGCAGGATATAACGGCCCGGCATCACAAATTTCTGACGCTTGATGTGTACTCTGGGCATATTTCTTTATCTCGGAGACATTCCGTCTATCGAATAGGCAACAGAGCGGTAATGCTCCTCCTTTATAACACGGGCAAGTCCGAGAGCCACGGTGCTGACCGGATCCTCGGCCAGATTGACCTTCAGGTTAGTGCCCTTATTTATGAGTTTTCCGAAATTCCGTAAGGAGGCTGATCCTCCGGTAAGGTAGATCCCATGGCGGTAAACATCCGCAGCAAGCTCCGGGGGCGTGCGTTCAAGGATCACCTTTATATTGTCGATTATAATATTGATATTCTCGTTTAATGCGCTCTCGATAAGCTCCACAGGGATCTGTCTCTCCACCGGAAGTCCGGTTTCGATATCCCTTCCGTAGACCACGGGAGGCACAGTATCATCATAGTCCGGGGAGGATAGCTGTATCTTTACCTTTTCCGCGGTCTTTTCACCGATTATCAGGCTGTACTCTCTTCTCACGGCTCCTATTATGGCTTCATCAAATTTTCTCCCGCCTATCTTTATAAGCTTTGAAAGGACTATGCCACCGAGGGACAGTATGGAGATCTCTGTTGTGTCAAAGCCGGAATTGACCACAAGCATTCCCTGGCTCGTCTTTACGTCCACATTGAGGCCCAGTCCGTCGGCCACGGCCTTGTCTACTATCATTATTCGCTTTGCCTTTACGTTGGCATCGCTTATAAGGTCATAGAAGGCTCTTTTCTCCACCTCGGTAATGTCCTTCGGTACAGAGAGGAAGAAGTCGGCACCGTTATACTTCTGCTTTGCGGTGAGGTCGGTTATGAAGCACTTTAATACGGTCTGCATATCCTTTATATCCGCTATGACACCGTTATTCAAGGGAAAGCTGGTCCTGATATTTGCGGGAGCCTTCTCATACATATCGTAGGCATCATCGCCGTAGGCTAAAAGGGTGTCCTTCTTCATAACGGCGATCATATTTTTTTCTCTAAGGATGGTGCCATCCAAATTATTGTAGATCTTGATGTTTCCGGTACCAAGATCAATACCGAAAGCCGGTAGGTTTGACATTTTTTCTCCTTTATACTTAATACTCTGTTCTGTCCCTTACACTTAGGCACATTTCTTAAAGGGTTCGAAAAACGATCCCGCAGAACGTCTTCCCGACAGTTACCATTCGGAGCTGTATCTCTCCCTCATGCTGACGTACGTGCCATCCCCTATTATTATAGAGTCCGTGAGCTTTACACCGATGATATTTCCCGCAATTATAAGAAGCTTCGTCATCTCGATGTCCTCTGAGCTGGGACTGGGATCGCCGCTCGGGTGGTTATGAAGAACGATGACCTGGGACGCATTTTTCTTCAATGCCAGTGAAAAAAGCTCTCTAGGGCTTAAAAGCGACCTGTCCGCAAGTCCCTTTGTAAGCACATGGGAAGAGATAAGGTTTGCCTTTGTGTCAAGAAGCACGGCTCTTACCTCTTCATGAGAGAGGTGCCTCATATCCTCCATAAAAAACCTTGCGCATTTTTTCGGATGGTCAAAGCATACATTTCCCTTTAATCTTGCCTTCCAGAGCCTCTTTGAATATTCCGTAAGGCATTTTATCAGGATAAGCTTTACCCTTCCGATACCGGGAATTGACAAAAGATCACTGTCCGCTATGCTTTCAATTCCGGCAACAGAACCCTCCGGCCCCGCTTTTTTCAGTATCTCCTTTGCTGTTTCCAGGGAATTCATATCCCTGCTCCCGTTACGCAGGATTACCGCCAGAAGCTCGGCGTCGCTTAAATATTCCGCCCCGTACTCCTCGCATCTCTCGTAAGGCCGTTCATTACCCGGCAATTCCTTTAACCTGTCTCTCATAGTACTCCTTTTGCCTACAAGGAGTTCCCCCAAAGGACAGATATATCATTTTATCATTATTTTCTGTTATAGTAAACGGCAACTATTTCTTTTTGACTTAAAAAACGGAAAGTGTTATTATAAAAAAATGTATAATGTATACACCTTATGCTGTTTGAAAGCGGTATTACGCAGGGAGGGGGGTATTTCTTGACAGCGGCTGTGTTTTCTGAATTATCCTATCAGCTTAAAGGAAGCTTTTTGCTAAGGCTCCCTTCATTTGAGAACGGATTGTCGGAGGGGCTTTTTTCAAAGGAGCTTATGATATTGCTTTCCCTGTTCTTAATTATGATTTTTTCTCTGCTCCTATGCTTCGTAGGAAGAAGGGCCTTAAGTACCCTCCTTTTTCTTATTTCTGGCATGGCCGGCGGCTATGTAGGGATACTTTTTACCTCCCGTCTGACCTCCAATAAGCTTATGCAGCTCTATTTTTTTGTTATCTTTATCTTCGCTGGATTTGCTGCGATATATGCCGTAAGTATGATCATTAACCATGTAATTTCATTATTATCACTCCTTAGCGCTTCGGATATATTCCTTGTGTTTATTTCCGCTTTTCTCGGGGCTTTTTTCGGAAGTACGACGCTTTACTTCTGTATATATGACAGTAAGCTTTTAGCCGCTGTATTTTTTTTCCTGCTCTTCATTCCGGGATTGATATGCCAGCTTAGGGCAGGGAAAAGCAGCAGGATCTTTTATACCTACAATGATCTTTGTTCGCTGAAGCCCCTTGAGGAAATAAAGGGATCGGAGGACGGTTCAGGTGCTTGACGTAAAGCGTTCGGAGCTAAAATATATTCTGGAGGACAGTAAGGTAAGCAGGTTAAAAAGGGTGCTCGGCGCCGTGATGGAGCCGGATTCCCATAATTCACAATCCGACGGATACAGTATCCGCTCTCTTTATTTTGATTCCGTATATAACAGGGACTTTAAGGAAAAGATAAACGGACTTGAAAACCGTAAAAAAATCCGTTTACGTATTTACGGCGGATCCGATATCATAAAGCTTGAGTTAAAGGAAAAATTCAATGATCTTTGCAGAAAGCGCTCTCTTGTTATTTCCGCGGAGGAGGCTTTATGCTTAATGAACCGTGATTATTCTGTTCTCTGTGATAAGGGGGAGCTCGGTAAATATCTTTACTTTGAAATGACCGAAAACACCTATATCCCGAAGACCATAGTGGAATACAGGCGATATGCGTTTATTTACGATATAAACGATATCAGGGTTACCTTTGACCGTGATCTTATGGCTACGGAGGCAGATCTTGATCTTTTCAATAAGGATCTTACCATGTATCCCGTGGCGCCGCCCTCGCAGATCACCATGGAGGTAAAGTACGATTCCTTCCTTCTTTCCTTCATCAAGGACGCGATAGAAAAAGCGGAAGCAAGCAGGATCTCAAATTCAAAATACATTCGTGCGAGACTGGTATCATCAAGTCTGATATAAAAAAGGAGCTGAATTTATGAAACAATACTTTTACGATTCACTTATCGATGCCCAGGGTTCCCTGTCCTTAACGGATATTCTCATTAATTCCTGGCTGCTGCAATAATCGCAATAGCCATATATATATCCTACAGGCTTTCCCATGTGAGCGGGGTTTATAATAAAAAATTCAATGTATCCCTTATAATGCTCACGCTTATCACGACACTGGTTATGAACGTGATAGGAAACAATATCGCCCTCTCCCTCGGCATGGTCGGAGCGCTTTCGATAGTACGCTTCCGTACCGCCATCAAGGACTCGAGGGATACGGCTTATATCTTCTGGTGTATAGCAGTGGGTATATGCTGCGGCGTTTCGGAATATTTAATAGCCGGTATCGGTTCCTTTATAATCTTTATCTTCCTTATCTTTTTCGGAATTATTAAGAATGACGACAGGGTCCTCTTAGTCATAAAAGCGGATCTCTCCGATGCGGACAAGATAGACAATGCTGTAGATACATTTTTTAAGGGAAAGGAAAAGCTGAAGGTAAAGAACCAGTCGATCGATGCCGGCAGTGCGGACATGATATTTGAGGTCTCCGGGAAGCTGCTGGATAAAAAGGATAAAAACGGTGCCCTTCTTAAAAGCCTTAAAGAGATTCAGGGACTCCACAGCTTTAATGTGGTACGTCAGGAGGATGATCTGATTTGAGGAGGAGAAGTCCCAATAGGAGGATACTGCTTCTGATCCTTTGGATCCTTGCCTGTGCCCTTTTGTTCATACTTTCCTTTCCCCGTTTTTTTACCGATAACGGGATACTGAATCCCGGAAGCTATAAAACACTGGAAAAAGACAGCTCGGCGGAGAACCCTCTGAAATATGTGGGTACGGATTTTTCCGTAAAGCGTGGCTTCCATACGAATCTGCCGATCGTGATCCTTGAGATCGACGGAGAATTACCGGAATACAAGTATTTTACCGATAACGGGATCGAAATATCGGATAAGGATATTGAGCCCTATACCTTCGGAAAAATGACCGTAATATATAATGAAAATGGTGAAAGTACACCCTTTGATACTCCTATATATGAAAGCGGTATAAAGATAAAAAAACGCGGACATACCTCAATGGCCTTCGATAAGCCCCAGTACAAGATAAAGACCTTCCTGCCTGACGGGACAAATAATGACGCATCCATCCTCGGGATGGGAGAAGGAAATGACTGGATCTTAAACGGCTCGCTTGCGGACAAGAGCCTTATCCGTAATTATCTGGCATACCGGATATGCTCCGAGGTTGGCGGAAATGATCTGTCCCCGGATGTGCGCTACTGTGAGGTACTTTTGAAGAGCGACGGCGGTCTAAAGTATAACGGCGTTTATCTTCTGTCAGAGTCCATAGATGCCGGACCGGAACGCGTTAATATAGAAAAAACAGGGAAAAAAACAGATTATACGAGCTATATAATAAGGCGTGACAGACAGACGGATTTTGACGTTATGCTTAGTACCTACGGGCGGCTGCACGGCTTCTCCGACCAGTATATCGGGATAAAATATCCGGGAAAGACCAAGCTTACCGAGTCTCTTATCAGATATATAGAGAAGGATTACTCGATAACGGAGCGTATCCTTTACTCTGACAGGCTGAATGAATACCGGCTGTACAAGAAATTCATAGATACAAAGAGCTTTGCGGATTATTTCCTGTTAAACGAATTCTTCGGAAATTATGACGCCGGTGAGCATTCCACTTATATGTATAAGGACTCAGGCAGTAAGCTCTGTATAGGACCGGTCTGGGATTTTGACCAGGCCATGAACAATAATTCCCTTGAGGAAATGGACACGGACAGTATAGCCTTCCATACCAAGCCTCTTTTCGACCGCCTCGTACTTGACAGGGAATTTATAAATATTCTTAAGGACCGATACGTTACACTCCGTAAATCGGCTCTTAATGAAGAACATATCAACGATATCATTGATGAGACGGTTGCCTGTCTAAGATCCGCAAGGAAAAGGGAATGGTACAGGTATGCCGCCGATTACGTCCATTATGACGAACCCTCTCCGGGAAATTATTATCTTCAGGGCTATCTTATCGACGGCATAGAGATAGACAGAATGAATGATGATTATGACCAGGAGATATATAATATCAGAAATTACCTCCATAAGCACTCCCTTGTGATTCAGGAGAGTCTTACGGAGCTTTATGACAGCACACGGTTTGATACCTCACCCGGAGGGTATAATGTATATTTCCTGATACTCCTCTTTGCGGTCTTTGCCGTGCCCTCCCTGGTCATAAACCAGAGAAAGTGAAGAAGCCCGATGAATTTTCCTTTTTTCAAGCCTCCGTTCTTTAATCCGGTTTTTTTTGAAGCCCTTTTTACGGAGATCATACTGCGGCAGGAGGATGTGCCTCCGAGGGATTATTTCCTGAAATTTTTAAATACAACGGCAGGAATATGGGGATTCAGGCTGCTTTTCGTTTTGCTGCTCTGCTTTACGGCTTTCCTGTATTTTCGTCTCAGAAGGGATAAAGAGAAGTAGATGTTATTTTCGAGCATAGTTTTTTTATTCTATTTTTTCCCTGCAGTTTTCCTGCTGTATTATTTATTTTCATTTTCAAGGCTTCTGCAGAACCTGCTCCTGCTCGTGGCATCCCTTTTCTTTTACGCCTGGGGAGAGCCGGTATATGTTCTTATAATGCTCTCTTCCATTATATTTAATTCGGTCTTCGGCTATATTGTTGCGTTTACCCGGAATAAAAGCCTGAAAAAAGCCTTTCTGGTTCTGGATATCGCCGTAAATCTCCTGGTTTTGTTTGTTTTCAAATATCTCGCCTTTGTCCTTGATATAATCGGAAGTGCCGGGAAAATAGACGTTCCCGAGGTAAATATCACCCTGCCTGTAGGGATCTCTTTTTTCACCTTTCAGGCACTTTCCTATGTGGTGGATGTGTACAGGGGTACCACAAAGCCCGAAAATCCCTTTTACGTGGGGCTTTATATCTCCTTTTTCCCGCAGCTTATCGCCGGTCCCATAATCCAGTACAATACGGTGGCGGATCAGATAAGGAACAGGAGGTCGGATTTAAATAAGATCGCCCTCGGAGTATGCAGGTTTACGGCAGGACTCGGAAAGAAGGTGCTTTTATCAAATACCTTTGCCGCCGTAGCAGACAATATTTTCGGATGGTCTGCGATCGGAACCGATAATTATCCCGTTCCGGCACTCCTTGCCTGGCTTGGAAGTATTTCCTACTCGCTTCAGATATATTATGATTTCTCCGCATACTCCGATATGGCAATCGGCCTCGGCTTAATCTTCGGCTTCAAATTCGGAGAGAATTTCAATTACCCCTACGCTGCGGACTCCGTCAGTGAATTCTGGAAGCGCTGGCATATCTCCTTAACGGACTGGTTTCATGATTACGTTTATTTTCCTCTCGGGGGAAGCCGTGTAAAGAATAAGGATTTCATGGTGCGAAATATGTTTATAGTCTGGCTCCTTACGGGGATCTGGCACGGAGCAAACTGGACCTTTATCTTCTGGGGACTTATGTACTTTGTTGTTCTTCTTGCCGAACGCTTTTTTGATATACCGATAAAGCTTAAGAACAGGTTCGTAAAGCACCTTTATACCCTTTTGATAGTCAATGCCCTTTGGGTGGTTTTCCGTGCGGATGATCTCTATCAGTCGGGTATCATGTTCTTAAATATGATCGCATTAAACAGGAACGGTATATTTAGCTCCACCGCCCTTATGCTTTTACGGGAGAACTGGTTCTTCTATCTTCTCGGGATCATCTTCTCCCTGCCTGTCGTCAGGGATTTTAATGAGCGGATCTATAAAGCTCCGGAAAGAGGAGCCGCGAGGGTATGGTCCTTTCTCTATCCGCTCCTTATGACCCTTGTTTTCATTATAAGCGTAAGCTACCTTGCAAGCGGAACCTACAATCCTTTTATATATTTCAATTTCTGAGGGATAAGGACATGAAGGATTATTTTTTCAGAAAAAAGCTCTTTGCGGTAATATTTCTCCTTATGATCTATACCTATGCCGGATTCAATCTTATGAATAATCCGGCCGGCCTTTTATCAAATGTAAGGGTTGCTTTAAATAACGGTATTCCGGATACGGCAAAGCTTGAGAGCTCCATAAATTCAAATATGCTATTCCGTATGAACTTTATTGAGCTCTACGGCTTCATACAGGTACTCCTTGATAAAAGGGAATTCAATAATTTCACAAGTATAAAGGATGAGTCCGGGGCACTGCATTATTCCAGCTTCTACAGAAACCGCAGCGATGACTACAGGGAGAATGCCCTTCGATTAAGGAGGATGCAGGACTATGTGGAAAAATACGGGACGAAGGTTATGCTGGTCGTGACCCCCTCAAAATATAATAAAAAATATGTCAGTCTCCGCACCGGTCTTTCTCCAAATGACCCGGACAGTGTGGTTGACGAATTGCTTTTCTATGCCAATCAGTTCGGTATCACCACCCTTGACCTAAGAAACAGCTTTCCCAATAGCGAGCTTGACTACTCTCACACCTTTTTCCGGACGGATCACCACTGGACCGTCCCTGCGGCCTTTTATTCCGCAAAGCTTCTTAAGGACAAAATGAATGAGGAGTACGGTCTTACTCTGGATCCGGAGGGATACTATACGGATCACAATAAAAGCTACGAGGAAATTACCTATAAGGGCGGCATGCTCGGTTCGATGGGCAGGAAGACCGGAGCGGTTTTTTCCGGGGTGGATGATTTCACCGCGTACTGGCCGAAATTCAAGGGCCGCTTTGCCAGGGAAAGCATGACAAATGACGGAAGAAAGATACGACTCGCAGGAAGCTTTGAAGAAACCTTTATCAACAGGGATGCTCTTGATAACAGGAATGATCTGTACAGCGGTTCCCAGTATTCCTTATATCTAAATGAGCTCCGTATCTATGAGAGCATCATAAATAAAGACAAGCCTGACGGAATAAAGCTGTTTATGATAAGAGACTCCTATTTTTCCCCTGTTATATGCTTTTTCTCGCCCCTTTGCTCCCGTATAGATGCCATGTGGTCCCTTGAGGAATCCGATGCCATTGATATAGAAAGCTACGTAAAAGAAAACAGATTCGATTATATCATTGTGGAAGTATATCCTTACAATATTGAGGACGCCGCATTTAATTTTTTTAAGGGTGAAAAGTGAAAAATATAAGGCTCCTTTTACATGATTTAAGAAGTAAAATATGGTTCGTGATCAACACCTTCTTCACCTTGATGTATCTCATGTGGAGGCTGTTCTTCACTATTCCCTTCGAGTACGGGATGATCTCCATACTTGCAGGCTTTTTCCTGTTTTTCGTTGAGGCTCTCGGTATGGTGGAGGCTTTTGTGCATTATGCAAATATGTATAATATCCGCCCCTATAAGAAGCCTGAAGACATACGGCCCGAGGAGTATCCGGATGTGGATGTTTTCATAGCAACCTATTCGGAGGAGCCGTCTCTCCTATATAAGACCATAAACGGATGCAAGCACCTTAACTACCCCGATCCCTCAAAGGTACATATTTATGTCTGTGACGATAACAGGAGAAGTGAGGTACGTTCCCTTGCCGAAAGTATGGGCGTGAATTATCTGGATCGCCCTGACAACAAAGGCGCAAAGGCAGGAAATTTAAATAACGCTCTTAAGCACAGCAGCTCCCCCTACATTTTGACTCTGGACGCCGACATGATCGTTCAGAGCTGTTTCCTTATGGAAACCATGCCTTATATTGTGGATGCCGAAAGAAGGAACAGGGGAAGGAAGGAGCAGGACAGGATCAAGCTCGGCTATATCCAGACACCACAGGCCTTTTATAATCCTGACCTCTTCCAGTATAATCTTTTTTCCGAGGGAAGGATCCCGAATGAGCAGGACTATTTCTACAGAGATATTCAGGTTGCGAGGACCAGAAATAACAGCGTGATCTACGGCGGCTCCAATACCATAATAAGCAGGGAAGCCCTTGAAGAGATAGGAGGCTTTTATACCGGGGCGATCACCGAAGACTTTGCGACCGGTATTCTTATACAGCAGGCGGGTTATGTGACCCTTGGACTCGGCAGACCCCTGGCAAGCGGACTTTCACCCACGGATCTTCCGAATCTGATACAGCAGCGTGTCCGCTGGGCGAGAGGCGTTATAGCAACGGGCAGAAAAATGCATATATTCAGGAGCCGGAAAATGTCCTTTTCCCAGAAAATGAATTATTGGGCTTCTGTTTATTATTGGTATGCACCGGTAAAAAGACTCATTTATATCCTGTCGCCGATACTTTACGGCACCTTTAATTTCATGGTCTTTAAGTGTACCCTCCCCGAGATCCTGATTTTCTGGCTTCCGATGTATATCTCCAGTAATATCAGTCTCAGCATGCTGAGTGAGCATGTGCGTAATTCAAAGTGGACCGGCATATACGAAACCATTCTTTTTCCCTATATGCTGATACCTGTTTTACTGGAGTCCTTCGGGATAACCCTGAATAAATTCAAGGTCACGGATAAAAGCGACGATAGCAGGGGACAGGTGGAATTTATTTATATGCTGCCCTTCCTTACGCTGATAATACTGTCGCTTATCGGGGTAGTCCGCTGCATTCTTATAATGTTTCAGAGCAATTCCTTTTCTCCGATAGTGATCCTCTTCTGGCTATTAAATAATCTCTTCCTTCTTGTTATGTCCGTATTTTTTACTACAGGCAGGGCTGCAAACCGGAAATTTGAAAGATTCCCCATTGTGACAGACTGCACGGTTCATGATTCGGACTTAACCGTTCAGGGAAAAACAATGGACCTGTCCGAGGAAGGGATGGCTGTTATCCTCAATAAGCCTTATATGCTGGGTGATGTCGTAACAGTGGATGTGAGTAACGATATGTACAGCGTATCCTTAAGGGGAGAGGTTGTTTATGTATCCGAAAAGAAGATGGGCTGGGGCTATTCGATAAAGATAAATGATTATATGGGATACTATGATACCTATCTTGAGCTTCTCTATGACCGTATCCCGATGCTCCCCTCCGAGATAAAGGCGGATGTCGGAAGCTTTGACGATCTTCTCATAAATACCAAAAAAAGAGTGGATATCCCCTTTTACCAGAAAAGAAAATTTGCGAGAATAGATATCGGTCTTGACTCTTTCTCTAAAGGCAGGAAGATGCATGTACTGGATTTTAATTATGAATTCTTAAGTGTTGTTATCCCTGATCCCGAAAAGAGGATTAGGCTCAGTATCTTTGAAGACCTGACCCTTGAGCTTTTGTACGAAAGGGAGATCGGAAAGGACCATCACCTTTACAGGGTACTGAATATCTATGATATAGTTGCCGACAGAGCGCTTTACCTAAGGCTTATGGAATGGCTTGTAACCGTTTCGAAAAAAGCCCATGAAAAAAGGGATGAGCTTGAAAAACAGGAAAGAATGATGCAGAAAATAGCAGCAAAAAACTATTTTAATGAAATGGATCTCGTGTGATGTACAGAAAAAGACAGGTCAACCTATATTTTCTCTTATTATTCATAGTGCTTATTGTTCTTGCTGCGCTTGTTTCAGGGAGCGTCTATGTCTTTAACCTTCTTAAGAAGGATAGGGAAAGGCAGCTCCTTCCCGGGATCGTGTGCTTCGGGGATTCGCTTACGGCAGGATACATACCGGACAGTAATCCTGCTCCCTATGCCGACACACTGAAAAGACTGATACAGGAAAATTACTGTAATACCGATGTCGTGAATTTCGGTGCATCCGGCGAGGATTCCGCAACCATTACGGCAAGAAGCGGGGCTGAACCCCTTTTTCTTTCAAAGGATGTCCTTCTTCCTGAAGACACTTCCCCTGTGGAGATAGAGCTTGAGGACAAAACCGGAAGACGCCTGGTCCCTTTAATGTATATGGATTCAGGATTTAATTCCTGCACCTTGAACGGGATAGAGGGAACCCTTGAAAATAAATTTCCGGGATCAAAGGAAGGCATATATTCCTTCAGACGGACCGCTCCCGGGGAGCCTTCTTCGGTGCCTAAGGGAAGTAAGCTTATTCCCGCATCCGCAAGGCTCTGTCTTGATCATATCCCGATCATATTCATGGGAACAAACGGCGGCTTCTCATCCTATGAGGAGCTGATCGAACAGACGGATGCAGTTATCAGATACCGCAGCGCCGGAGCAGGCGGAAAATATGTGGTGGTGGGGATGTATAACGGCAAAGCCGAGTGGCTTGACGGCTATGATCAAATGATGTACAGGCATTATAAAGAGCATTTTATAAGTCTCCGTTCCTTCCTTGCTTTTCATGGCCTGGATTCCGCCGGTCTCCTTTATAAGGAGGAGGATCTTAATGCGATGGACAGCGTGAGCGTTCCGCCCTCTCTTCTTTCGGATCAGGTGCATCTTACAAAGGACGGCTATGAGGTCCTCGGAAGGCTTATCTTTGATAAAATGGATGAGCTTGGGTATTTTGACGGCTTCAAGGAGGGATGGATGCCCTTCTCCTTCCTTCCCGGGAAAGATACCAAAGAAAAAAAGGAGACGATGAAATTTGTCAAGGAGCTTCCGAACGGTATCAATATCGGGAATACACTTGATTCTTATCCGACGGACGGCTCCGACTTTAACGAACTGGATATTGAAACCTTCTGGGGAAATCCGTCCATTACCGAAAAATACATTGACGGACTTAAGGAATCCGGTATCTCCTTATTAAGGATACCTGTTACCTGGGACATACATACGGACGAAGCCGGTAAGCTGAGTGCGGTCTGGCTCGGCAGGGTCAAGCAGGTAGTTCATTATGCATACGGAAAAGGAATGTATATCATTCTTGACATGCATCATGATAAAGCCCTGTATCCGGGATATGAAGATCTTGACAAAAACGCATACAGACTGTCCCGTATATGGAAGCAGATCGCATATGAATTCAGGGATTATGATAAGAAGCTCATCTTTGAAGGCCTGAATGAGCCAAGGCTCTATGATACCGAAATTGAATGGGGCGACGGAAATGAGGACACCTCCTTCTGCCTTTACGTGCTGAACCGCTCCTTCATTGATGCGGTGAGAAGCTCCGGAGGAAAGAACGGGGAACGCTATCTCATAATCGGAGGCTATCACACGGGTTCAAGCGAAAAAATCCTGTCCGATATAAAGATACCCTCGGACACGCATCTGATCATCGGAGTCCATGCATATCTGCCCTATGATTTTGTGCAGACCACGGAAAAAAACAGCTGGAGGATGGACAGAGCGGAGGATGTCAGGGAAATAGCTGATCTTAGACACAATCTTACGGAATTTGAGACAAGAACCGGACTTCCTGTAATAGTCACGGAATTTGCCTGTATTGCCAAAGGAGAGCATGAAAATGACCGCAGGGAATGGTGCAGGTATTATTTGGAAAGCATGAACGGAAGAAGCATTCCCTGTATCTGGTGGGATGACGGTGACGAATCCGAATATGCTTTATTTGACCGGACGACAGGGGAGCCCTTGTACCCGGAGCTCTGCAGCTTTTTTATCTGTTCAGAACCCTCTGGCTTCTGAACAGATATAGCGCATTCGGTCAATTAAATCGCGCTTCGCACGATAGACCGAATGCCAAAATGCCGAGGTTTTCACACGTCACTTGCGGTTCCGCAAGTGACTGTTCTGAATAGTTACGCAGCTTTTTCCTTAAGAAGGAAATGCCGTAAGCACTTCGGGCTTTTCCGTATCCTTGTCCCTCATAAGATATTCAACAGAATTTAAAATAGCATATTTCACATGGGGGAAGGTCAGACCTCCCTGAAAATATACCGAATAGGGCGGTCTTAGCGGTCCGTCGGCACTTAATTCTATTGAGGAGCCGGATACAAAATTTCCGGCTGCCATAATGACCTCACTGTCATAGCCCGGCATATCCCAGGGCTCCGGGGTCACGAAGCTGTCAACAGGGGCTGCGGCCTGTATAGCCTTGCAGAAGGAAATAAGAGCCTTCGGATCATTAAAGGCCACGGCCTGGATTATGTCATGGCGCTCCTCCTTTCCGTTTGGAAGTACGTCATAGCCCAGCCTCTCATAAATATTTGCGGCAAATATTGCTCCCTTCAGGGCTGCCGCAGTGACGACAGGGGAAAGAAAGAGTCCCTGATAGAATTCCGGCAGTACACCTAAGGATGCTCCGACCTCCTTCCCGAGTCCCGGAGATGTTAAACGGTATGCCGCATTCTCCACACATTCCTTTGTGCCGCAGATATAGCCGCCAATCGGAGCGAGACCTCCCCCGGGATTCTTTATTAGAGAGCCGACCACCATATCGGCACCGTATTCCGAGGGCTCCTCTCTTTCCACGAATTCCCCGTAGCAGTTATCTACCATGATCCTCACATCCTTCTTCACTGATCTTATAAAGCTTATTGCCTCCGCAATGTCTTTAACACCGAAGGATCGTCTGGTCTGGTAGCCCTTTGAACGCTGTATGGTAACAAGTCTTGTTCTCTCATTTATCTTTTCCCTTATCGCTTCAAAGTCAAAGCTTCCGTCAGTCTTTAAGTCGGCCTGGGCGTAGCTTATTCCGTATTCCTTTAAGCTCCCCCGGCTGTCCCTTATACCGATCACCTCCTCCAGGGTGTCATAGGGCTTTCCGGCAGCACTTAAAAGCTCGTCTCCGGGCCGCAGATTTGAAAAAAGTGCCAGAGAGAGGGCATGGGTCCCGCAGGTTATCTGCGGACGAACCAGTGCGTCCTCGGTCTTAAATACATCGGCATATACCCTTTCCAATGTATCTCTTCCCAGATCATTATAGCCATATCCCTTTGTGCCGTATAAGCAGGCTTCACTCACCCTTTCCCTATGGAATGCATCGATTATTTTTAGCTGGTTATATTCGGCGGTTTCGTCTATTTTATCAAATCTCGGCTTAAGCTCCTGCAGGATCTTTTCCCCGAGTTCATATATCTCTTCCCTGATACCGAGGGATCTGTACATTTCTTTAGTGCTCATTTCAATCTCCTTGTTTTATTAATTTCAAAAATGGCGGCTTATGGCAGGAAGTGTATCCGATGCGCACCGGATACACTTCCTGCCCGGCAGACTTTATCAGTCAGCAATCAGAAAGAATATAATCTATGATTTCATCATCCGAGGAAAAGCAGCTCTTGTCGATAAAAACGGCTTCCTTTTCCTTTCGAAACCATGTAAGCTGCCGCTTTGCGAAGTGGCGGGTCTCCTTCTTTATTGCGTCGATTGCTTCATCTCTTGTGCAGGCGCCCGTGAGATAGAGATAGGCCTGTTTGTAGCCAAGGCCCTGCATAGATGTCATTTCGGGTTTTACACCCAGATCGATAAGCTTCTTCGTTTCCTCAAAAAGTCCCTTTTCCACCATGATATCAACTCTTCTGTTTATACGTTCATAGAGTATGTCACGGGGGAGGGTCAGGACAAAAAACCTTAGATCATAGGGAGATTTCTTTTCCCGCTCTTTTTTATTGTGCTCGGAGATACGCTCCCCTGTCACATGGTGGTATTCCAGAGCCCTGATAACTCTCTTCATATTGCCCGGAGGGATCGCGTCGCAGGAAGCGGGATCGATAAGACGGAGTCTTTCGTAGAGGTTATTAGCGGGGTCAAGAGCCTCCCTTTCAAGCTTTGCCCTGTATTTAGGGTCAGAAGCACCGTCGGAAAAATCATTATCATAGATCAGGGCATGAAGATAAAAGCCGGTTCCGCCAACTATTAACGGAAGCCTTCCCCGTGAGCGGATATCCCCTATGGCGGCCTTTGCAAGGGAGACAAAAAGCGCTACGTCAAAGCCTTCCGTAGGCTCCAGACAGTCGATAAGGTGATGGGGAACTCCCTGTATTTCGGATACGCTTATCTTTGCAGAGCCGATATCCATATGCTTATAAACCTGTATAGAATCCGCGGAGATTATCTCAGCGTTAAGCCTTTTCGCAAGCTTAATGGAAAGCTCGGTCTTTCCCACGGCTGTCGGTCCAGCGAGGACCGTAAGACGCCTGTCCTTCATCATAATACCCGCTTAAACTTCTTTTCAAGCTCCTTCTTTGACATCTTGATGATCGTTGGCCTGCCATGGGGGCAGTTATAGGGATCCTTACAGGAAAGGAGCTGTTCTATCAGTGCCTCAGCCTCATTTAAGCTTATTGCTGTATTCCCCTTAATGGCTGCCTTACAGGACATGGAGGCTATCTTATCGTGGATAATGCTGATATCCTCATCCCTTATCCCTGCTGAAAGCTCGTCAAGCAATGCAGTCATAACCTCGCTGTCATTTAAGCCATAGAGATTATAGGGCACAGTCCTTATCGCAAAATCATTTCCGCCGAAGGGCTCTATCTCAAAGCCCATCTCGGTGAATCTCGGTAAAAACCTATTAAGTACCGACCTCTGCTCACCGCTTAAGGTCATTACGATCGGAGGATTAAGGTTCTGGGTTATGACGGATCTCACCCTGAACTGCTTAAGGAAGCTCTCGTAATTTACCTTTTCATGGGCCGCATGCTGGTCTATCAAAAGCATTTCGTCCCTAAACTCTATTATCCAGTAGGTTTCAAAGATCTGTCCCACGATCTTAAATTCCTTTGAAGCATCGCGGGAAAGGATCTTTTCCTCGAAAAGATCGAGCTGCGAACCCTTTACTCCGTCATCAAAAAAGGGCTTTTCAAGCGGTGCCGCCTCTGTCCCATCGATCGTATCCGGGGAAACAGGGGAAGGACGCTCGTCCTCCCTCTTCTTTGGAATTATCTGAGCGCTTGTTCCCGCATCATAAACGGTCTCCTCCTTAAATAAGGAAAGCGGCTTCTCACTGTTTTCTGTGTATGTGACCGCATTCACTGCTTCAAAGGGCTCCGGGGCTTTTGCCGGAGCTTCGGTATCCCTCTCCTTAGGGCTTTTCTCTTTTTCAAAGTCAAAATCGTTTATGAATTCGCGGTTTGAAAGAGTGTCCCTGACAGCCTTTCTTATGAACTCATATACTGCGGATCCGTCTGAAAGCTTTATCTCCATTTTTCTCGGATGAACGTTGATATCCACGTTTTCAGAGGGGAGCTGAAGCATAAGGACCGTAAACGGGAATTTATGCTGCATAAGGAAGCCCGCATAACCGTCCTCTATTGCCTTTGAAATGATGTTATCCTTTACATAACGGCTATTTACGAAATAGTTTTCCATTGCCCTGCTGCTGCGGGCAATGATCGGCTTTGAAATAAAACCTGTAAGTATCATATCTCCGGAGGATGCCTTAAGGGGGAGAAGGGATTCACTTATCTCCCGCCCGAAAATACGGTATATGACCTCCTTCAGGTCTCCGTTTCCGCTTGTATAGAGCCTGTTTGATCCGCTGATACTGTATTTAATTGAAATATCCGGGTTTGAAAGCGCTGTCTCTTCCACAAGAGTGCTTATGTGTCCGGCCTCGGTATTAGCGCTTTTCAGGAATTTCCGCCTTGCAGGGGTATTGAAAAATAAATCGTTTACGATAAAGGTGCTGCCGTCCGGAACGCCGGCTTCTTCAAAGGACAGCTCCGTGCCGCCCTCGATCACGTATTTTATCCCCACATTGTCACCTTCGGTCTTGGTAAAAAGCTTAACCCTTGAAACGGAGGCTATGCTCGGGAGCGCTTCCCCCCTGAAGCCCAAGCTTTTAAGAATAAAAAGATCCTCAATACTCCTTAATTTGCTGGTGGCATGGGGCAGAAAAGCGGTACGGACCTCCTTTCTTTCTATACCGGAGCCGTTGTCGCTGACCCTGATCTCGTCGATCCCACCGTTTTTTATATCAACGGAGATCCTTGTGGCGCCTGCATCCACAGCATTTTCAAGAAGCTCCTTCACTATGGAGGCTGGTCTCTCAATCACCTCTCCCGCAGCGATCTTATCTATTGTTTTACTGTCAAGTACCTGTATCATGTTTACCTCGTAGAATAACAAATAGCTTTGGGAAACCCTGTACGGATCCGGCTGACGCTATGTGAGGGCCGGATTGATAGCGAACGACTGCAGTTTTGTGCCGAAACGCGGCGGCGCGATGCGAAAGCGCTTTTTTTGAGCAGGAGCGCCGTCCGAATGTTTCGGAACAAAACAAAGGCAGTGAGCGTAATCCGGCTCTCACATAGCGTCAGCCGGATCCGTGGTGGACGTTTCACCAACGATTTTTAATGTCGTTCTGGAGCTTATAGAGGTGGTTCAGGGCGTCCATTGGCGTCATGTGGCTAAGATCCAGTTCGGAAAGCTGCTTTAATATGTCATTGTCGCTAAGGGTGTCAAATAGGGACATCTGGTTTAAGTCAACCTCATCATAACGCTTTACTCCCCTGCCGCTCCCGATGATATTTGCCTGGCTTTCATCCGCAATGCTGCCAAGATTATAGGTAATATCATTGTCCGCAAGGCTTGCTGCTATCTCCTCCGCTCTCTCCGTTACAGAGTCCGGAACTCCCGCAAGCCGCGCAACATGGATACCATAGGATCTGTCGGCGCCGCCTCGTATTATCTTTCTTAAAAATACCACATCCCTGCCGTTTTCCTTAACCGCAACGCAGTAGTTATTTAAGCCCGGGATCTTTCCCTCAAGCTCCGTAAGCTCGTGATAATGAGTTGCAAAAAGGGTTTTGGCACCAAGCTTATTCTTATCCGCAATATGCTCTATCACCGCCCAGGCAATGGAAAGCCCGTCATAGGTGGAGGTACCCCTGCCTATCTCGTCAAGGATAAGAAGGGACTTATCCGTGGCATTCCGGAGGATATTCGCAACCTCATTCATTTCCACCATAAAGGTGGACTGGCCGCTTGACAGGTCGTCGCTTGCCCCGACCCTTGTAAAGATCCTGTCAACTATCGAGATATCCGCATCCTTTGCGGGAACAAAGCTCCCTATATGTGCCATAAGTGTAATAAGGGCACATTCCCGCATATAGGTGGATTTCCCTGCCATATTGGGACCCGTGATGATGGATATCATATTTTTATTGTTGTCTAAGTTTATGTCATTAGGGATGAAGGAATCGGAATCCATCATCCTCTCAACCACCGGATGACGACCCTCCTTGACATGGATATAGCCCTTTTCGTTTATCCTCGGCCTGCAGTAATTATAGTGTTCGGCAGCATAGGACAGGGATTGCAGCACATCAAGGGATGCTATTATATCCGCATCCTTAAGTATCCTTGAAATACTTTTCGCCACCTTCCTCCTTATGCCGTCAAAGATAGTGTATTCAAGCTCCGTAAGGCGGTCAGCGGAGTTTAAGATCTTATCCTCCATTTCCTTAAGCTCATCGGTTATAAAACGCTCACCGCCGGTCAGGGTCTGCTTCCTGATATAATGTCCGGGAACCTTATCGAGATAGGAATTTGTGATCTCGATCGCATAGCCGAAGACCTTGCTGTATTTGATCTTAAGGTTTTTTATCCCGGTCTTTTCCCTTTCCTTTTCCTCAAGCTCTGCTAGCCATTTTTTTCCGTCCGTATGGATAAGCCGGAGCTCATCCACGTTTTTATCGTAATTATCCTTGATGATGCCACCATCCTTCAAGGCAAGCGGAGGGTCGTCAACTATGGAGCTCTCTATGAGCTCGTAGATATCATCAAGGGTATCGATCTTCTCCGAAAGCTCTTTTAATAACAGGGATGAAAAATTCTCTGTAAGCCTCTTTACGGGAGGCAGCATCTTAAATGAGCCCTTAAGCATGATAAGATCCCTTGGATTCGCGGAGCCGTAGGTTATCTTGCAAAGAAGCCTTTCAAGATCATAGATCGGACTCAGGTATTCCCGCAGCTCATCCCTGTCTATGACAGCTTGATTAAGCTCTTCCACCGCATCGAGACGGAGGTTTATACGGTTGACATCAATAAGGGGCTCCTCTATCGAGGTCTTAAGCTTCCTCCCTCCCATGGCGGTCTTCGTGTGGTCAAGAACCCAGATAAGACTGCCCTTCCGGCGCTTGTCCCGGAGGGTTTCCGTGAGCTCGAGATTTCTGCGGGATGAGGAATCGATCAAAAGAAAATCGGAATTTATATAGGGATGTATCGAAAGGAAATTCCCGAGATCGCTTTTCTGCGTTTCCTTTAGATAAATAAGGACGGCTCCGGCAGCCATTATGCCTATGGGGAGATCCGCAAGCCCGAGGCCATCAAGGCTCTTTACCCTGAAATGCCCTTCCAGCTCCGAACGTACCCTGTCCTCGTTAAAATAGCAGTTTTCGAGCTGGTTTACGATGATACCGAGCTTTGATCGAAGCATTGGAGCATCAAAGCCCGTCATCATAAGCTCCTTATTGCAGATTATCTCTTTAGGGTTGATCTTATAGATCTCATCCATAAGGGCAGCAAAAGACCCGCATTCCGTAAGCTTGAAGCTTCCCGTGGTAAGGTCTGCAGCGGATATGCCGAAGCGGCTTCCGGCGTAGACCACCGACATAAGGAAGCTGTTATTCTTATCGTCCATTGACTGTACATCAAGGCTCGTGCCGGGAGTAACTATCCTTATAACATCCCTTTTTACTATCCCCTTTGCTTCCTTCGGGTTTTCAAGCTGCTCGCAGATAGCAACCTTGTAGCCGTTCTTTACAAGCTGGTTAAGATAGGTGTCAACCGAATGAAAGGGAACACCGCACATCGGAGCCTTTTCAGGAAGTCCGCAGGCCTTTCCGGTAAGGGCGAGATCCAGCTCCTTAGAGACCGTCTCCGCATCATCAAAAAACATCTCGTAAAAATCACCGAGACGGTAGAATAAAATGCAGTCCACGTATTTCTCCCGCATGGAAATATAGTGCGCCATCATGGGGGAGAGGTTTTTGTCCTTTTTTATTTCAGTGAAATCCAAAGTGTATCCTTATCTCAATCTTCGGGGCAGCGAAGGATCTTACCCGGCTCAGGAAGGATTCTTTTCTTCGCTTAGAAAGGAAAAATGTCCGGTGGACATTTTTCGGACACGATTTGACGCGCTATGCGCGGCAGTGCCCCGCAAATATAGGCTCAAAAATATACCGGCGGTTCCTCCGCCGGTATACCATATAAGCGCCTAGTGCTTATCAGTTCCCAAGTCTGAACTTCTCCACGATCTGACGGAGCTCCTCCGAATAGGTGGTGCTCTGGTCAACCAGATCATTGGTATGCTCCGTGAGCCTTACCACATCGGAGGTTCTCTGGGCAACATCGGTTACACCGTTAGCCGCATCTCCCATGGTCTCATTGATACCTGAGATAGCTGCCTTGATGTCGTCGATAGTCGTGGTGAGTCCCTGTATTCTGGTCCTTATGTCACTCATATTTTCGCCGAAGAAATGAGCGTCATTATTATAGCTGGCGGTAACCTCACTGAAGGAATCATAGTCGCTCATGACGTTCTTATCGATAAAGTCAAGCATTTCCTGAAGGCACTGCGACATATGGGTAACCGCATCATTGACCTCGGCAACGATCTCTGAAATACCGTCTACGGTCTCGCCCGACTGGGTGGCAAGTGAGCCTATCTCCTCAGCCACAACCGCAAAGCCGCGGCCCGACTCTCCGGCTCTTGCCGCCTCTATGGAGGCATTCAGGGAAAGAAGGTTCGTCTGATCCGCAATGGACTTTATGGTATCCGTAAGGGCATTGATCTTCTGAACTGCCTTTGACTTTTCGATAGCCTCCTCCGACTGTGCCTTTACGGAGCTGTAGATATCCTGCGTATTCCTCTGTGCCTTAAGCACATCCTTTGAGAGCTTGTCAACCTTAACCTGTATCTCCTCTGCGGAAGCCTCGGAATCGGAAGCCACCTTGGAGATATTCTGAACGTTTTCAAAGATATCAACGATATTATTGTTGATGGTTTCAGCATTTGCCGATGTCTCCTGCATTCCGGCAGCCAGTGTTTCGCTTGTTGCCGAATTGTCTGAGGAATTGATATTAACCTGATTCGTGGTATCCTTCAGGTCGTTTGCATTACTGTTCAGGCTGCTACTTGCTTCATCCAGCTGATATACGATCTCTCTTATGACCTTTCTCATATTTCCGATGGAGCGTGTGATCTGGCCTGTTTCATCCCTTTTCTTTACGATGGACTCCGTTGCGGCATAGTGTGTGAAATCAAGTGCCGCCGTACGGTCAATAAGCTTAACGATAACCCCTATGGGCTTGAGCACAAGACCCACAAGGAAGTACATAATGACGGAAAGGATCACAACACACAGAATAAAGGTTATGATGGCGTTTCTCCTGAAATTATTTATCGGAGCCATTACATCTTTCTTATCCGCACTGACAACAAGTATCATATTGCCGCCCTTTTCGGTAATATAATACGCGGCAAGCTTTTTCGAACCCTTAAAGGTATACTCTATCACTCCGGGCTCCGGTATGACACCCGACGATATCTGGGCTCTTAAGCCCTTTACAACTTCATTTTCCACGGGCTCACCGATTTTTTCGGGAGTCGGGTGGTACATCATGTTCCCATCCTTATCAACGAGATAGATATAGCTGGAATCAATACCGGGAATCTTTATCCCGTCAAGCAGATCAAAGGCTGTCCCACGGCTCATGGTCCCGAAGGTTTCATAACGGGAATTAACCATCGTTCCGTAGGAATTTGCCATCTCGCTCATGTTGTTCTTTACCAGCCTCTGCTCCTCATTGGAGAAGGAAACCACTGCCATCTCAACCATAATGACAGAGACTATGAGCATACTCAAAGCAAGAAGGATAAGCACATAGTGCTTGATGGAAGGAAGTCCGGTATATTTGACGGATTCCTTGTTGTTTGCTGCTTTTTTCTCCTGGATACCCCTTCTTCCGGTATCCTCATCCCTTAACCTCATAAATACCTCCTGGGCAGTGTAAAACACCGCCTTTTTTTATTATCAGATGATATTTTATCAAATCATTGAGCTAATGAAAAGGGGTATTTGCAATTAGCTTAAATGTCCTTTTGACTTTTGCCGTTACTATGGTTATATTTAACAAAATGAAGATCACAGCGGTCATTGCGGAATTCAATCCCTTTCATAAGGGACATAAATATATACTCTGTAAAGCCCGTGAGGAAACAGATGCGGACTATATTATCGTTCTGATGAGCGGAAACTTCGTTCAGCGCGGTGAGCCCGCGGTTTTTGATATGGGTGTTCGTACTGATGCGGCCCTAAGAAACGGCGCTGATGCTGTCTTTGAGCTGCCTCCCCGGATTGCCCTCTCTTCCGCGGAGGGCTTTGCTTCCGGTGCCGTCGCTATCCTAAATAAGCTCTGCATTGATGATCTGGTTTTCGGAAGCGAGGGTGGGAATATGGCAGCCCTTGATCCGGCCGCTTCCGTTCTTACGGAAGAAAGCCCTGAATACAGGGCGTTCCTTAAGGACAGGCTGAAAGCGGGGGACAGCTTTCCGGCCGCAAGAGAAGCGGCGGTAAAAGCCTGTCTTCCGCATGGATCCGGTGACGACCCGGAGCTTCTTAATGCTGTCCTTCGTGAGCCCAATAATATTCTGGCTCTCGAATACCTGAAGGCTCTTAATAGATCCGCTTCTTCGATAAAGCCCTTTGCCGTTCCCCGTATCGGAGATCCCTATCATACCGAAGGCTTCTCGGATGCCTCTTATTCTGCCGAGGCAATTAGGGAGAGGATTTTCAGCGCTGTAGGTTCCGATCCCGATAAATTAAGCAGCGCGGTGCACCGGGACTCACTGACCCCCTTTCTTCTCTATAAGCTTCTTTCGCCCGCTCTTTTTAATTCTCTGCGCAGGGCCTCGGTACCCGGGGATCTTTCGAACAGGATCATAAGAGAGCGGGATTTTTCAGGATCCTTCAGTGAATTCTGTTCTCTTATCAAAACAAAAAACATTACCTATACCTCGGTTTCCCGTCATCTCCTGCACCTAACACTAGATATGGATTATTCTGCCAAATCACCGGATCAAATGAGAGGCGATATCGATTACCTGCGGCTTTTGGGCTTCAGGAAGGCTTCCGCTCCGCTTTTTTCCGAACTAAAGCTAAGGATGAGAGGGATCACGATACTCGGAAACTCTTCTGATATTAGCAATTACCTTGAAAAGGCTGAAGACAGCAGCTTCCTTGAAAATCATCTACGCATAGACCGGAGCTACAATATCCTTCGGTCTTACAAAAAAAGAAGGGATAAACCCCTTCCTCCCGAGATTAAAAGACAGATAATTATCGTATGATAGCGGTCTTTACCCGGTCATTTCAATAGCTCATAAAAACACACTGCGCTTGCGGCAGCTACGTTCAGCGAATCCACACCATGATGCATCGGGATCTTAACAGAAAAGCTGCAGGCGGATATCACCTCCTCCGGAAGACCCGTGCCCTCGGTTCCGAGAACCACCGCCAGCTTTGAAGCAGCCTTGAGCGCCGGATCATCGATACTTATGGTATCTTTTGTAAGTGCCATCGCAGCAGTGGTAAAGCCTTCATTATGCAGGAATTCTATAAGCTCACTTCCCTCCGGCCCGTTCTTTTGAACCCTGGTCCATGGAAGCTGAAAGACCGTACCCATACTGACACGGGCAGAGCGCCGGGTAAGAGGGTCAACGGAAGGCCGGGTGAGAAGCGCTCCGTCCATACCAAGAGCCGCTGCGGAACGGATAATGGCGCCTACATTTGTGGGGTTTACGACATCATAAAGAAGGGTTATCCTTGATCTCTCTTTCAGGAAGGATCCGAGATCCGTAAGAGCCCTTCTTTTAAATACAGCCCAGAGACCCCGGACAAGCTTATATCCGGTCAGGGCTGTTACTATCTCACGTTTTGCAGTAAAAACAGGTATCGAATCAAGAAGCTCCTTACCGTAAAGCCTCGCTATTGCTTCAAAGACCGGAGCAGCCTCGGTCTCTATCCTTTCATCCTCCACTAAAAGCTTTAAGGGTTCATAGCCCGCTTCCAGGGCGCGTATCACTACATTGGCGCTTTCCGCCACAAAAACTCCGGGGTCCGGCTCATTCATCCTGAAAAGCTGAACCTCGGAGTATTTTGAGAAAAAATCAAGCTCAGGGTCATTTAAGTCCTTGATACTTAAGAAATTCATAGCTACAGGTCTTCTTAGCGTTTATCTCCTTCAGTTCTTAAAAGAGTGTATGGGTGCGGGGATCCGGCCTTTACGCTTTATGAAGTCCTCGCAGCCAAAGGGATTTACAGGCATTACCGGGGCATAGCCGAAAAGCCCCCCGAATTCCACCTTGTCACCGGTCTTTTTTCCGATGGCGGGTATCAGCCGGACTGCGGTAGTCTTCTGATTGACCATTCCGAGAGCCATTTCATCTGCGATCATGCCTGAGATCGTACTGTCCGGAGTATCACCCGGAACCGCGATCATATCAAGACCTACGGAGCAGACTGTAGTCATGGCTTCCAGCTTTTCAAGGGAGATCGCGCCTTTTTCCACAGCATTTATCATGCCCTGATCCTCGGAAACCGGGATAAAGGCACCGGACAGGCCGCCCACATAGCTTGATGCCATTACACCGCCCTTTTTCACCTGATCGTTAAGAAGGGCAAGGGCCGCTGTAGTGCCCGGAGCTCCTGTACATTCCACGCCTATTTCCTGAAGGATATCCGCAACGGAATCGCCGATAGCCGGGGTGGGCGCAAGGGAGAGATCCACAATGCCGAAGGGGACATTCAGTCTCTTTGAGGCTTCTCCCGCAACCAGCTGACCTACTCTCGTTACCTTGAAGGCTGTTTTCTTTATGGTCTCACAGAGAACGGAGAAATCCTTTCCCCTGACCTTTGAAAGGGCGGTCTTTACGACCCCCGGTCCGCTTACTCCTACGTTGATAACCGCATCAGCCTCCGTAACACCGTGAAAAGCTCCTGCCATAAAGGGATTGTCGTCGGGGGCATTGCAGAGCACCACAAGCTTCGAACAGCCTACGGAATCACGGTCGGAGGTTTTTTCGGCGGTCTCCTTAATGATGCTTCCCATAAGGCGGACGCAGTCCATATTAATGCCGGTTTTTGTGGAGGCAGCCACTACACTTGAACACACCCGCTCCGTAACGGACAGTGCTTCGGGTATAGAACGGATAAGAAGCTCGTCTGCTTTGGTCATACCCTTTGCGGTCAGGGCGGAATAGCCGCCTATGATATTCACGCCCACAGCCTTAGCCGCATCATCAAGGGTCTTTGCAACACTTACAAAATCCTCTTCAGACCTGCAGGACGCACCGCCAATAAGGGCAATGGGAGTTACCGAGATCCTTTTATTGACAATGGGGATACCGAATTCCTTCTCAATATCCCGTCCCACGCTCACCAGATCTTTTGCAACAGTGGTGATCCTGTCATAAATATTTTTATTCAAATCCTTCAGATCGGGAGAAATACAGCTAAGCAGGCTGATCCCCAGAGTGATGGTCCTCACATCCAGGTTCTCCTTTTCGATCATATCATTGGTTTCGATCACTTCATGAATATTTACCATATGTCCTGCCTTGATTTTAATATGCTGAATAAAAAAAAGATTCTATTCTTCGCTCAGAATAACACTGTATAAAATCAGATCCTGTGCATCTCAGTGAAGATCTCTTCTCTCTGGCATTTGATCTGGACTCCGATCTCGTCACCGATCTGGTCAAGCTCGTGCTGCACATCATCAAAGGGCTTTCTGGAGGAAGAGATGTCAACTATCATCATCATATTAAAGAAGCCGCTTACTATGGTCTGGGAAATATCAAGGATATTGATGTCATTTGCTGCAAGGTAGGTGCAGACCTTTGCGATGATGCCGACTGTGTCACGTCCGACAACTGTGATTATGATCTTTTTCATGTTTTGTCGATGTCGCTCCTTTCATCTTTTTAAAACGCTACCGCCATTAAGAGCGGCATTGACCCTTTGGTGACGCTTCTTTTCAGCGGCACCAAAGCAAGTTTGAAAGTTTTCTTTCAAACTTGCTCCTGTTATAATAAGATTCTTCTCTATGCGTATATGGGCTTTACCGGAGCGTCCCGGAGGGCGATATTCAGCTCCAGCTTCCGGTCGCGTTGTCCCGCGCAGAGGAAATGAAGCTGCATCCTAACCGTCTCAAAAGCTAGGGCAGCATAGTTATTCTCTTTACTTAAGTGGCCCAAGAGAACCGACCTCAGATTCCCCTTATTATAAAGCTCTGACAGAAGCTCTCCCGCGGAATCATTGCTTAAGTGTCCCTTTTCACCGAGGATACGCCTTTTAAGATAATAGGGATAGGGACCCGCTTCCAGCATCTTGATGTCATGATTTGCTTCAAGGAGAATGGAGGAAACGCCGGAAAGCTTGTCAATGATATAATCGTCATAGGTGCCGAGATCAGTACATACGGCAGCCGATTCACATCTGTCACGAAGAGCCTTGTCAAAGCAGGCTGCGGAATAAAACCTGTAGCACACGGGCTCTGCCGCGTCATGTGAGATCCTGATGGGGTCTATCAGAATATCCTTGAGGGTGAATTCCTCATCATACCTTATCTCGCGGAAAAGAGCAGGATCGATCTCAGGGCTTTTCTTATTGATCTCCTCAATCGTACCTCTTGTGGCATAAAGAGGCAGATGATGCTTCTTTGAAACGGCCTTCAGACCGCTGATATGGTCGGAGTGCTCGTGGGTTATAAGGACCGCATCCATATCGGATATGGAAAGATCTATCGAATTAAGCCCCTCCTCTATCCTCCTTGCGGAAATGCCGGTATCTATCAGCAGATTTGTATTATCCAGTCCAACATAGATACAGTTGCCGGAGCTTCCGGAGGCAATGCTGTAAAGCACCATTATTATAATTCACCCTTCCAGCGGACCTCTATCCTGTCTCCGCTCTTTATGGGTTCCGTGTACTGCGCGGGCCTCCCGTTAAGCAGCGTTTCAACGCTCTTCCCCTTGGGTGCGGAAAGGTCAAAGTCCACGAAATTAAAAATATCAACGTAAATAAAGCTGTTCTTGCCACTAAGCTTAAGAGGCTGTCCGTTGTATGAAACGATTATGCCGTCCCCTGCCGTGCTTCCGGGAGTCTCTTTCTTATCATCGCTCTTTCCCTTATCATCTATATTGTCCTTTGTGATGCCGGGTCCGTCTCCTATGGTACCGCCGTTGACCCTCGCCCCGTGTATCGGGTTTCCTATGATGTCAACCGCGGAGGAGCTGTTAAAGCCTCCGCCGACCATTGCAGAGAAGGGATTCGAGGTACTCACCTCAGGTATGGGATTTCCGTCATCATCAAGAACCGGACCCTCCTCACCTGTACGGCCGGATATCTTTCTCTTTAATTCCTCTATGCTGCCTGCTGAGCCGTTCTCCCCGGAATCCGCCCCGTCAGCTTTCTGTGCCTTAAGGTCTGCGAGGCTTCCGTCATGGAACTCCTCCTCCGCAAAGGTCCAGTCCACATTGAAATTGTCATATACCTCGGTTATCGGAGAAGCGATCTCACGGTTAACGTAGATCTCCGTGCCCTCCTCGAGATTCACATCCATAAATTCAAGGATCTGCTGAACGGTATAATATTTCAGCATTTCGATCCTGTCGCCATCCTGTATCTCATAATAGCCGCTCTGGAGCTCACCGTTAACAGAGGCAAACTTCGGAAGCATTACGGGCTTACCGTTTACATTGACCGTGATCTTTTCCCCGAACTCCGGCAGCCTGTCAATTGTAACGACGGCTGCTGTGCCCGCGGTGGACGGTGTCACCTCTATAAGGTCTCCGCCCTTTATCTTTTCACCAAGGGATACGGATGTACCGTTAAGCAGGATCTCCGCAGCCTCACCTATGCTTCCGCGGCGAAGCTGGCTCCTTCCGTTCACGGTAAAGGAAATATCGGGGCCGTGCTTCGGGAAAAGATCCGCATTGCTGAAGCCCGACTGCATGGCGGCATCGGATACCCTTAGGTTCGAATTGTCATAGAGCTTTATCTGTTCTCCGTTAAAGGTAACGAAAACAAAGTTATTCTTTGAGCTGTAGAAGTTCAGGCAGATGCCGACGGGTGTAACAAGGAGGGAATCTATGTTTATGTCCTTGACCTGGAAGTCAACACTCTTTAATACCTCTTCACCCCTTACTGCTACTCTCTCCTCCATAAGTCCCATTTCACGGGCAAGGAGCTTACAGAAAAGGGGCACCTTTCCGCCGCCGCCCACAACAAAAACAGCGCTTACGGGCTTTCCCCCGTTAAGCTTTTTTATCTTATCGGAGATCTCACGGGTCATGATCTCGATCGTGGGCTTAACGATAAGCTCCAGCTTGTCCTGATCAGCCTTCGTCTCTATGCCCATTATATCGTGGTATTTTACTATTCCCTTGTCCCCTATCTGCTTCTTTATCTCCTCTGCCTCATTAAAGTCGGTAAGAAGGGACTTCGCGATACATTCGGTGATCTCGTCTCCGGCACTTGGTATCATGCCGTAAGCAATTATGGCTTCATCCCTTGTTATGCAGATATCGCTGGTTCCCGCACCCACATCGACAAGGGCAATATTCAGCATCCTGTAGGACTTCGGAATCGCAACCTCCATTGCGGCAATGGGCTCCAGCGTAAGATTCGCAACATGGAGACCTGCGGCCTCAACTGCCTTATAGAGACCGTCCACGACCTCGTCGGGAAGGAAGGTCGCGATCATATCAGCACCGATATTATGACCCTTATGGCTTTCAAGGTTACTCATTGGGTACTGATTAAGGAAATACCTTTCAACCGTGTAGCCGACACAGTAAAAATGGATACGAAGGTCATTATTCTTGATAAAATCAGCATAGGCCTGCTGGGCTCCGAGAACCTCCAGGGAATAGATATCCTCTGCAGTCACATCCCTGTCCTCTCCGAGATCCTGCTCCACATGGGTGGTCACGGTACGGAGCACACGTCCGGCGGCAGCGATACATACATCCGTAAGGGGCTGCCCTATATCATCCTCCAGCCACTTCTTTACGGTCCTGATCTCTGCAGCCACGCCGGCGATATCATGGATCTGGCCGTCCAGCATGACCCTGTCCTCATGCTCCACCTTTTCAAGAGCTATAACGTGAAACTGTTTATCCTGATAATAGCCCACGGTACCGACTATGGATCTGGTACCTATATCAAGTCCGAATACAAGCGGCTCATTGCTTTTTTTAACACTCTGCATGCTTCGTCTGCCCTTCCCTGTTACTGTTCTGTTCATTTTGGCGAGAGCCTTTCCTGCCCGCCGTCCTTCAACACGAATATCCACTGATTATCCTGTCAATTTCTCTTAAGCTGCCTTCAAGCCCACCGGAATTATCAATGATGTGGGCGCAGTATTTCCTGTATTCCCCGTCGGGAAGCTGGTTTTTTATAATACTGCCGGTCTTTTCATCGGAGTAGCCCCTTGCCCTTTTAAGCCGCTCCCTTCTGACCGAAGGCTCTGCATAAATATACCATAGTTCATCGCATATTTTATCATATCCGCACTCAATTAAAAGGGCTGCCTCCAAAAAATATATGTCATAGCTTCCGGAGAGCTCCGCTTCCCGCTTCTTTTCGATCACATATTCCCTGACCGCGGGGTGGATAAGGCTGTTAACGGCATTTTTCTTTTTTTCGTCATTAAAGATCATAGAAGCCATCTTCTTTTTATCTATGCTGCCGTCCGGGGCCTTAACCTCTTCCCCGAGTGTTGAGATAAGCTTGTCATAGATCCGGCTTCCCTTTATATAGAAGCTTCTCGCTATCTCATCCGCTTCCTCCACAAGAAAGCGCGGATTTTTTTTAAGGTGCTTTAATATCTCGGATTTTCCCGCACCGACACCGCCGGTGATGCCTATGAATAACAAAATTTTCCCTCTTCCAGTTCGATCAAGGAGCGCCGTCCGATTTAAGGTCTGCTTCGCAGAGCGGACGTCGCGTGCAGTAGTTCAAAAACGAACTACTGCAATTAATGTGCCTCATCCCAATTCATTCCCGAATTGATGTCTACTATCAGCGGAACGGGGAACGCTGCTGCCCCTGTCATCTCTCTTTCAAGTATCTCCTTAACGGCTTCCTCTTCACCGGCTGCGGTTTCTATCAAAAGCTCGTCGTGGACCTGGAGGATAAGCCTTGATGAAAGACCCTCATTTTCAAGAGCCCTCTCAACGTTCACCATGGCGATCTTTATGATATCCGCCGCGGTTCCCTGTATGGGGGCGTTCATTGCAACCCTTTCTCCGAAGGAGCGCTGCATAAAGTTGGAGCTTTTTAACTCGGGCACCGGCCTTCTTCTCCCGAAATAGGTCAGGGCATAGCCCCTTTTCCGGGCGGATTCGATAAGGCCGTCAAGGAAGCTCTTTACATCGGGATAGGTCTCAAAGTATCTGTCAATATATTCCTTTGCCTCGGTCCTTGAAATGGACAGGTCCTGGGAAAGACCGAAGGAGCTGATACCGTAGATAATACCGAAATTCACGGCCTTTGCGTTCCTTCTGAGATCCGGTGTGACCTCCTCCAAGGGCACATTAAATACCTGAGAGGCGGTTATCGCATGTATATCCTTTCCCTCATTGTAGGCTTCTATAAGCTTTTTATCCCCTGAAAGTGAAGCAAGGATACGAAGCTCTATCTGGCTGTAGTCCGCGTCGATAAACGAAAAGCCCTCCTTCGGGATAAAGACCTTCCTGAATTCACGGCCGAGAGCCGTGCGAACAGGAATATTCTGAAGGTTCGGGTCGGCAGAGCTTATGCGGCCCGTGGCGGTGACGGTCTGATTGAAGGTGGAGTGGATACGCCCGTCCTCCCTTATAAAGGGCTGAAGTCCGTCAGCATAGGTAGCCTTAAGCTTTGAATAGGTCCGGTACTCCAGTATTTCCCTTACAAAGGGATATTTCGGGGCAAGCTTTTCAAGGACATCCGCTGATGTCGAATATCCGGTCTTTGTTTTCTTTGCGCCCTCGATCTTCAGCTTTTCAAAAAGGATTACCCCAAGCTGCTTCGGGGAGTTTATATTGAATTCCTCTCCCGCGCCCTTATAAATACTGCCTTCAAGGAGCTTTAACCTGTCTCCGAGATTACGGCTGTAGGAATTAAGCTCCTCTTTTTTTACACGTACACCCTCATTTTCCATAAGTGCAAGAGCGTATGTCAGGGGCATTTCGATATCCTTACAGAGCTCCTCCATCCCGTCTTTTTTTATGGATTCAAAAAGAGCCGGACCCCTGTTATAGGCAAGAAGGGCTCCTTCCTTGATATCCTCAGGCGTATCGTAACCATTCCTTAAGGGATCAAGGAGATACTCAAGGATCTCGATATCAAGGAGCCGGTCCGAATATTTATTAAGCACATATTTATAGAGCTCCTTTGACTTAACCGTATATAGCGAGCCCATTCCATCTTCTATAAGGGATCTGATATGGGCTTTAAGGTACATAGGTGAAACGAAGCCGTTAACCGGTATGATAACGGCGTAATCAGCGGATTTCAGGGCTAATGCCGTGATCTCACGGCTTTCCGGATCTGTTTCCACGGAAAAGCCGATGATCTCAGCCCTCCTGATCTCTGAAAAGATGCGCTCCACCTCACCGAGATCCGTTTCCTCACTGAACCCGCTTAAAGCCTCCTCCCTGTCCTTAGAGGCCATATCACCGAATTTACTTAAAAAGCTCTTTAATTCAAGCTTCTTTACGGTCTCATAGGCGCTTTCTTTCCAGAGGGTATCAAATTCTGCGGCTTCCTCGTCAAGCTCTATATCCGAGTTTGTATCAATGGTTGCTAGCTTTTTTGATAGGATGGCAAGATCGAAATTCTCTTTTAAGGATTCTCTTATGCTTTTCTTCTTTACATCATCGATATGGTTCTTAAGGTTTTCGATATTTCCGTATTCAGTGATAAGCTCAGTAGCGGTCTTTTCACCGATCTTCGGAACCCCGGGGATATTGTCGCTGCTGTCCCCCATCAGCGCCTTAAGCTCGATTATCCCCTTTGGCTCCACCATATATTCCCGCTTTACGTCCTCGGGGTAAAACTCCTTTATCTCGGTTTCTCCCTTGACGGTACGCGGAAGGATAAGCTTTGTATGAGCGGTAACAAGCTGCAGAAGATCCCTGTCTCCCGACACAATGCTTACCTCATAGCCTTTTTTCTCCCATTTGGCGGCAATGGTTCCGAGTATGTCGTCGGCTTCGATCCCTTCTTTTATAAGAACGGGCACATCCATATCCCGTAAAAGCGACTGAAGAATCGGGACCTGGGAACGTAATTCTTCCGGCATAGGCTTTCTGGTGCCCTTATAGGCTTCGTACATCTTATGCCTGAAGGTCGGAGCAGAGGTATCGAACGCCACGGCAAAATGATCCGGAGCTTCGTCTGAAATTACCCTTTGGATGATATTTAGAAATCCGAAAATGGCTCCGGTATGTATGCCTTCTGAATTTGTGAGATCCGGGACACCGTAGAAGGCCCGGTTTATCATTGAATGGCCGTCTATTAAAAGAAGCTTTTTCATTTTGATCAACCTATAATTACAAAAACAAGCTGTACAAGCCCAAGTATCACAAGGGCTGCGCCAAAAAGGATCAGGGTCGTCTTTATCCTGTCTATCATAAGGATATGCTGCTCTGAGTGATAAAGCCTTTCTTCCAGCTCGGATTTAAGATTGAAGTCATGTCCGTCTTCCAGTCTTTTCAAACCCTCGTGGAGTAGATAGCGGATCTCCAGCTCATCCATGCACTCCTCGCAGTCCTTAAGGTGATTAAGGAGCTTAAAGCAGTCCTTATTATTGAGCCGGTCCTCCAGATATGGCTGGAGGAAGTTTTCCACATCCTTACAGCTTATTTTTTCCTTTTCCTTTGCCATAACCTACACCCGCACAATCCACGAAATTTTACCATAGGCATAAATAATTGTAAAATCAGGATATTCTTGAAAAAGCATTTTTGATATCGTATCATTTGTACAAATGAGAAGCATAAAGAGACATTTTGAACTGTTTTTGTGCCTGCTTTTTGCATTGGTTACCGCGATCATCGCCTACGCAGCATCAACGGCAGGTTCTTCGGATATAAAGGACATAACGATAAACGAGGTCTGTTTATATAACCTTTCCTGCCTCTATGATGAAAACGGCGCTCATCCGGACTGGGCGGAGCTCTACAATAAGGGAGGGAAGGATATAAATATTTCAGGCTGGTATCTTTCCGACTCTTCTTCAAAGCGGGATAAATGGTTCTTCCCCGAAGGAACTGTTGTTCCGACGAATGGCTATCTTACCGTTTTTTTTGACGGTACTTTAGATAAAGAGCCGGATCAGGATGAGAGCTTTTCCCTTGACAGCTTCATAATGAATGGAAAAGCTGTCCCTGTAAGGGATAACGGTCTCCATACCTCCTTTAAGCTCAGTAAGAATGAGACCCTCTACCTTTCCTCAAAAAATGAGTATCCGGTTGACAGCTTTCAACTTATTCCTTTGAAATACGATACCACTCTGGCAAGAGTACCCGATGGAACAGGCGATATTTTAAGGCGTACTCCCACGCCGCTTTCATCAAATTCAAAGAGCTCCGCTGTTACCTATCCATCTCTTGATGAACCTCGGTTTTCAAGGGAAAGCGGCTTATATGATTCGGAATTTTACCTTTCGATTTCCTCAGAGGAGGGTGATATCTATTACACTTTTGACGGCTCTGAGCCGACTCCTTCTTCTCTTAAATACGAAAAGCCCATAAGGATCTATGACAGAAGCTCAGAGGAAAATGTCTACTCCGCATTAAGTGATGTGTCCGTTGATCTTCTCCCCTATATCAACTATAAGTTTTCGATTCCCTTATCTCCGGTCCTTAAATGTAACGTTATAAGGGCTGCGGTCTTTGATAAGAATGGGAACAGATCAGAAACCGTGAGCCGCACCTTCTTTCCGGAATCCGTGGCAGCTAACTTCAAAGGCATAGATATGATATCCCTTATAACCGACCCTTCAAACCTATTTGACTTTGAAAAGGGGATCTATGTTATCGGGAAAAATGGAGTTGAAAGCTTTAAGAAACGGCTTTCGGAAAGTGAAAACGCCCTCCGCTTTCTCGAAGAAAACCCCGAAATTCCGACAGACGGCAGTGTTATGATCGCTGACGTCAAAATGGATGAATTTATCGGGAGTAATTATACATTTAGAGGCAGTGCATGGGAAAGGGAGGCTTTTCTTACTCTCTTTGATAAGGAGCATAAGCTTTCTTCATCCGGGACCCTGGGGATACGGGTCAAGGGCCACAGGACCTGTAATTTCCCGAAAAAAAGCCTGAATCTCTACGGCAGGAATTATTACGGCTCCCGGGTAATAGATAAGGATGTTTTTAATAAGGATTATTCAAGACTTACCCTCTTTGCGGGCGGACAGGATGAGCTTTCCCTTGTCCGGGATGCATTTATTTCCGATATCACATCGGAGCTTTCATTTGCTTCACTCTCCTTCACCTCCCCCGCCTCCCTATTTATAGACGGTGAATTCTGGGGAATATACAGGTTCAGTGAAAAAATGGATGAGGACTTTATCGGAGGGTATTTTGATGTTGATCCGGATAAGGTGGTTATGGTGAAAAACAGCCTCCTTAGTAAGGGTATCCCCGAGGATGACGAGCTCTACGGTGATCTCAGGCACTTCATAATGAATGCCGATTTTACTGCCGGCACCGATTATGAGAGGTTTCAGGAAATGGCGGATATGGAGAGCCTTATTGACTTCTATGCCGCAAGGATCTATATAGATGAGGGCATGGACTGGCCGAATATCAACGTAGCCTTCTGGCGTACAAGGGATAAGGATAAAAGTAACAGCTTCGCCGACGGCCGCTGGAGATGGTTAAACTTTGATAACAATTCAAATCTCGACTACGGTGCGGTCAGCGTAAATACCATTAGTAAGGCCCTGAAAGGAACAAAGAACTACCGTCCGGATGAGCTCTTCTCAAAGCTAATGCAAAATCCCGACTTTAAGAAGCGCTTCCTTAAAAGATTTAAGGAAATAGCGTCTACTGTCTTTGAGCCGGAGTCTGCAATAGAAAAGCTGGACCGCTACGCCGCGGAAATAAGGCCCTACATAGAGAGTGACTTTAGCCGCTACTTTGGCGAAAGATATACCATAAGGGATTTTGACGGAGATATAGAGAGTATCCGGAAATATCTTCGTGAACGCCGTGACTATATCATCCCCTTTGTGGAGGAAGCCTGCAGCTCTTAAGTACTTATTTTTCGATTTTTTCCTTTAGCAGCCCTTCGCAGCCCTGCCTGATATCCTGATAGGCTTTTTCAAAATCCCTGGTATACCAGGGATCTTCGATCTTCGCGTGGGGATCGTCCGTATACTCCATAAGGTAATGTATCTTCCCCTCCGTATCCTCACCTAAGATCCTGCCGAGATAATACATATTCTCTTCGTCCATGGCGATGATCAGGTCAAATTTTTCATAGTCGCTCCGCCTGACCTGTCTCGCCCTGTGCTTCCCTATGGGGATATTATGATTCCGTAACGCCCTCTCCATAGGCGGATATATGGGGTTCCCGATTTCCTCCGTCGAGGTGGCTGCAGAATCCACTATGTAGTCTGCCTCCGCTTTTCTTTCCCGTATCAGCTCATTAAAGATATACTCCGCAGAAACCGACCTGCAGATATTGCCGTGGCAGATGAATAATACTTTTATAGGCATTTCTTACCTCCAAAACTGCATCAAAAGCTCTAAGTTTGCGCCAGTTTGCCAGGCTGCTGAAGCTTCAGTCATTTTACAGAAAATCGGGCCAAATGGCAAAGCCTGACAAAGTGTGGCAAAGCTTGGCCGTGAATCGTAGTCAAAACGTAGTTTTTTATCGGGCAAAATACTACTTGCGCCCCGGCGTGGGTTCACTTCGATTTGCCGTGGGTTCACTTT
>JAFTEC010000017.1 GCA_017453865.1 Lachnospiraceae bacterium | reverse complement strand
GGTTGATTTCTTCGGTGGAGAGCCCACCATGAATTTTGAAGTGGTGAAGCGTCTCGTTGAATACGGAAGGAGCAGGGAAAAGGAGCATAATAAGAAATTCCGCTTTACTCTTACAACAAACGGAGTGCTTCTTGACGATGAGCTTCTTGATTTTGCAAATAAGGAAATGGGAAATCTGGTGCTTTCGATTGACGGAAGGAAGGAGGTTAATGACCGCATGAGACCCACGGTTAACGGAAAGGGGTCTTACGATATCATTCTGCCTAAATTCCTGAAGGCTGCTGAATCCAGGGGACAGACCAATTATTATGTAAGAGGAACGTACACCCATTTCAATACTGATTTCGCACAGGATGTGCTCCATCTTCATGATCTCGGCTTTGAACAGATATCGGTGGAACCTGTGGTATGTGATCCTAAGGAGGAGTATGCCTTAAGGGAAGAGGATCTTCCTGTGCTTCTTCAGCAATACGATATCCTTGCTGATGAGATAATAAAGAGGAGAAAGAGCGAAAGGTACATTAATTTTTTCCATTTTATGATAGATCTGGAGGGGGGTCCCTGTATAGCAAAGAGGCTTTCAGGCTGCGGCAGCGGCGGAGAGTATCTCGCCATTACTCCCACGGGAGATATTTATCCCTGTCATCAGTTTGTGGGCGAAGAAAAATTCCTTATGGGGAATGTCTTTGACGGGATCACAAAGCCGGAGATCGGACTTGAATTTGCGAAGTGCAATGTTTACAGCAAGAAGGAATGCAGGGACTGCTTTGCAAAGTTCTACTGCTCTGGCGGGTGCAGCGCCAATTCCTATCATGCCACGGGTGATATCAACGGAAATTACAGCTTCGGGTGTGAGCTTCAGAGAAAGAGGATCGAGTGCGCCATTATGATCAGGGCCGCGCTTGAGGAGGAGTGAAGGATTTGCAGCCGAATCAGAAATGGGTCATAATCTCACTTCCCGGTGACTATACGGAGCTTGGGAGGAGATACGGGGTTTCTCCGGTGCTTGCGAGGATCATGAGGAACCGGGGTGTGAACGGGGATGAGGAGGCATTATCATACCTTTCTACCGACCCCGGAATATTGGAAAGTGAAAAATACAGCGGCTTTAACCTAATGGATATGGACAGGGCAGTAAAGGTCGCAGCGGAGAAGATAAGCGAAGGAAAAAAAATAAGGATAGTCGGGGACTATGATATTGACGGCGTCACGGCGACCTTCATCCTTAAAAAGGGGCTTAAAAAGGCCGGAGCAATAGTGGATCACCGGATCCCGCACAGGATACGGGACGGCTACGGCTTAAACAGGAATATCATAGAAGAAGCCCGTGATGCCGGGATCGACACGATCATTACCTGCGATAACGGAATAGCAGCTTTTGAGGAGGTCTCCCTTGCAAAGGAATACGGAATGACCGTGATCATTACGGATCACCACGAGGTACCCTTTGAGACGGTTTCGGGCGAAAGATCGGAGCTTCTGCCTCCGGCGGATGCCATAGTGGATCCGAAAAGAGAAGGCTCGGCTTATCCCTGTAAGCAGATCTGCGGAGCTTATGTTGCTTATAAATTTATTGTTTCCTTATACGGGAGAATAGGAATGGCGGCGGAGGAATACAGGGAATTTCTGGAGATCGCGGCCTTTGCCACGATCGGGGATGTGATGCCTCTCGTAGAAGAAAACAGATTCCTTGTCCGTGAGGGCTTAAAAAGGCTGGAGAACACGGAAAATCCCGGGCTAAAGGCTCTAATTGCCCTGAATCAGCTGCAGGGAAAAACTATCACGCCCTATCATGTGGGTTTTATTCTGGGTCCCTGCTTAAATGCGGCGGGGAGGCTCGGAGACGCGGATGATGCCATGGAGCTTCTTTTATCTGAAAACGAGGAGGAGGCTCACGGGAAGGCCGTCATATTAAAGGAAATGAATGACAGCAGAAAGAGCCTTACGGAAAGGGGAGTTACGGAGGCCTTAAGGCTTGCGGAAACTCCTGAATACCAAAGGGACAGGGTTCTGGTGATCTTCTTAGCGGACTGTCATGAGAGCATAGCTGGAATAATCGCAGGGAAGGTCAGGGAGAGGACCGGAAAGCCGGTATTTATCCTGACAACCGGAGAAACCTTTGACGAAGCTCCCTGTCTTAAGGGCTCCGGACGCTCTGTTGAAGGCTATAATATGTTTGAGGAAATGAGCGCCGTTTCGGATATTTTTATCCGCTTCGGAGGCCATGCCATGGCGGCAGGGCTTTCACTTCCCCGGAATAAGCTGGGTGAATTTAGGGAAAGATTAAACTCGAATACGACACTTAGGGATGAGGATCTTTTAATAAAGCTAAAGATCGATATGGAGCTGCCGCTCTCCCTTGTGAATATGGAGCTTATTGAAGAATTGAAGAAGCTTGAGCCCTTCGGGACCGGAAATGAGAAGCCGGTCTTTGCGGCGAGAGATGTGGAGATAAAGGATCTCTCCATCCTTGGGAAAGGCGGAAATGTGCTGAAGGGGCGGATAAATGACGGCAGTGCGTATTTCGACTGTATCTACTTTGGTTCGGATGCTCCGGATAAGAAGAGTTACATTGAGAGCTCCGGAAAAAACAGGTTCAAGATAATATACAGCCCCGAGATAAATGAGTTCAGGGGAAAACGCAGTATACAGATAGTTTTGAATGGTTTAAGATAGTTGGGACGGAATAGATGATACTTAAGCCCTACGGGATGGTAATGATATGATGAAACGGATCTTGGCGATCATAGCGGTGGCAATACTTGTTCTTTTGTATCTGATAACCTTTATTCTTGCGCTGATGAACCATCCGGATACGGGAAGGCTTTTAATGGCGGCCATCGTCTGCACGGTATTTGTACCGGTTATGATACACCTTCTCCTTATGATGAATAACGCCCGTAAGGGTAAAAGCGTATTTGATGAAACCTACTCCTACAGGGAGAAAAAGGGAGAGAAGGATAACGGCGGCTGATAATATGACCGGAGCATCCGGGGTTTAGGGAGAGCATATGTACAGGGATTATTCTTTTGTATTTGATGTGGACGGAACCATCTGTCCCATAAAGAAACAGGATGAACGCTACGAGGATCTCGTGCCCTTTCCTGATATTGTGGAGAAGATCCGCGCTTTACGGGAAAAGGGCGCAAGGATAATCCTCTATACCTCCAGAAATATGAATAGCTTCAAGGGAGACTTAGAGCTCATTCATAAGCACACGGAGCCGGTATTAAGAGAGTGGCTTAAAAAATGGGATATCCCCTTTGATGAGATAGTTTTTGGAAAGGTGTGGCCGGGACATAAGGGCTTCTATGTTGACGACAGGACAGTAAGACCTGACGAGTTTTTACGCTGTTCTCCGGAGGAAATGGAGGAGATCTGCGCTTTATCGAGATGCAGGCCGGAGGATAAGGGAGCCGATGCTTGAGCTTATTATCGGAGGGAGCGGCAGCGGAAAGTCTGAGATCGCGGAGGACAGGGCGCTGGAGCTATATAGGAGCTTTTGTGCACGGTCTCTCCGGAAAAGCCCGGAAGAAAAAGGTCTTATCTATCTTGCCACTATGGTAAATAGCGGAGAGGGTGCGGATTCAAGGATCAGGTGCCACAGGGACAGACGAAGGGGAAAAGGCTTTTTTACGGTGGAAATACCCTTTCATATCGGGGAGCTGCCGGAGCTTTTTAAGGAGAAGGGCGCTTTTTTGCCGGAACGGGAATGCACGGTGCTTCTGGAAGCACTGAGTGACCTTCTTGCCAATGAGATGTTCGGACCCGGAGATAAAAACGATGATAAGGATCAAGCGGCATTATTTGATCCGGATGCTTCCTTCAGGATATTTAAGGACATAGAGAGGCTTGCCTCCTGCCTTGGAAATCTGGTCATAGTAAGTGATGACGTTTTCAGGGACGGGATCGGATATGAGGATGGAGTTTCCCGCTACCTGAAGGGGCTTGCTTCGCTTCACAGGGGTATCGCCGCCGGGGCGGACAGGGTCGTTGAGGTTACGGCAGGATATGTAACCGTGTGGAAGGATAAGGATGGAGGAGAAGCGGTCAGAGATGAATTTGAAGAGATTCCGGGGGAACGCTCTTTGATACTGATAATCGGCGGGAAATACCAGGGAAAGCATGATTTTGCCGCAGAGCATTTCGGGGATTCTAAGATCATTGATCTTGATGATCTTAAGCTCTCTGAGCGCGGAGTACGGGAGCTTATCGAAGGCTCCCGGTCCGGCGTGGACTCCGGCAATCCGGATAAGAATACCGTCATTATCGCAGAGGAAAATGCTTCCGGCATAGTTCCGGCATATGCAGGGCTTTTAAGGCAGAGGGAAGAGTACAATAGATGCCTTACCGCTATTTCACGGGAGGCAGATCAGGTTTACCGTGTTTTCTGCGGAATAGGGATGAAGATAAAGTAGATGTTACTTGACAGGGACTGCATATATATGCTTGCCGCCGGATTTCTCCTTGACCTTATCATAGGAGATCCCGAGGGCATTTTTCATATTGTGAGGCTTTCAGGCGGGGAGATCTCGGTTCTGGAGAAGCTTCTGTACAGGAAGGGCAGGCCTTCCCGGGAATTTCTAAGGGGGCTGATACTTGTTGTTATCTGCCTCCTTTCGGCGACAGCATTATCTTTTTTTTTACTGTATTTCATTTCAAAGCTGTCCAGAATAGCGGGAGTTATCTTTGGTGCCCTGCTTTCCTGGCAGTGCCTTGCCATAAAGTGCCTTAAGGTAAGCAGTATGAAGGTATATGATGCTCTGAAAAGGGAGGATGGGCTTTCAGGCGCAGAAGCAGAGCTTTCGCAGAGCGGGGTTGAGCTTGCAAACGCCAGACGTGAGCTTTCAATGATAGTCGGAAGGGATACGGACAGGCTTGACAGGGCAGGAATAATAAGGGCGGCAGTTGAAAGCGTTGCGGAGAGCAGCTCTGACGGGATCATCGCGCCGCTTTTTTATCTCTTTCTTTTCGGACCCGTAGGCGGTGTTATTTATAAAACCGTGAATACTATGGATTCAATGCTTGGCTACAGGAATGAAAGATATGAATATTTCGGAAAAGCTGCTGCAAGGCTCGATGATATACTTAATTTTATCCCATCAAGGCTTACGGCGCTTTTTATGATAACGGCCGCTTTTATTCATACCTCCTTCAGCGGAAGAGGTGCATTGAAGGTATGGCTCCGGGACAGGAATTTATTAAAGAGCCCGAATGCGGGGCAGACCGAGGCCGCGGCATCAGGGGCATTGAGCTTAAGGCTCGCAGGTCCCGCATATTATAAGGGGGTATTATCCGATAAACCCTTTATCGGCGCCGAATTTGAGCGGGAGAGCGTTCCCGGGGATATTAAAAGGATCAATAATCTTATGTATCTTACGTCTTTTCTGGCTTTTTTTACCGGACTTTTTTTCAGTATTCCGACCATCTGTAACTAGAAAAGGCTCAGCTGCTCATATTTCTCGGGGATGACGGCAACTTCCCAAAAGCATTTCATCTATATCCTTAAAAGGGATGGGGAAAATTATTGAATTATGCGGAGATACAGTATATACTGTTAAAGTTTGATGATAACCGGATCTTTAAAGCACGAGGTGCGGGACGCTACGGAAATCGGTTTTTGACCCGGACAACATTTTATTCAGGAGAGATTTAAGATGATAAAAGAGAAGCTTGATGAGATAAGGGCTGCGGCGAAGAAAAGGATAGAGGAAAGCCTCGACCTTGAAAAGCTAAACGCCGCCAGAGTGGATTTTCTCGGAAAAAAGGGAGAGCTCACGGCCGTACTTAAGGGAATGAAGGATGTGGCCGCCGAGGACAGGCCGAAGGTCGGACAGATGGTAAACGAGGTCCGGGAGGAGATAGAGAGATCCTTGGAGGAAACAAAGAGAAGGCTTGAAAATGCCGCAATGGAAGCCGCAATGGCTGCGGAGACCATAGATGTGACACTCCCCGCGAAAAAACGCGCCGTCGGACACAGGCACCCTAATCAGATAGCCTTAGAGGAGATGGAGAGGATCTTTATCGGGCTCGGATACGAGGTCGTGGAGGGACCGGAGGTTGAAAAGGATTATTATAATTTCGAGGCGCTGAACATCCCGGCGGATCACCCTGCAAAGGATGAACAGGATACCTTTTATATTAACGGAGAGATGCTGCTCCGTACCCAGACCAGCGGTGCCCAGGTACATGAAATGGAAAAGGGCCGTCTTCCGATAAGGATGATAAGCCCGGGAAGGGTTTACCGTTCGGACGAGGTGGATGCCACCCACTCACCTGTTTTCCATCAGGTTGAGGGGCTTCTGATAGATGAGCAGGTGACATTCTCGGATCTTAAGGGGACCCTTACCCAGTTTGCAAAGGAGCTTTTCGGGGCTGACACAAGGGTTAAATTCAGGCCCCATCATTTCCCGTTCACGGAGCCCTCGGCGGAAATGGATGTTTCCTGCTTTAAGTGCGGGGGAAAGGGCTGCCGCTTCTGTAAGGGCGAAGGCTGGATCGAGATCCTGGGCTGCGGTATGGTACACCCCCATGTGCTTGAGATGAGTAAGATAGATCCCCTTAAATACAAGGGCTTTGCCTTTGGTGTGGGTCTTGAACGTATCGCGCTTCTTAAGTATGAGATAGATGATATGCGGCTTATGTATGAAAATGACGTGAGGTTTTTGGAACAGTTTTAAGGAGAGAACATGAATACATCACTTAATTGGATAAAAGCATATGTGCCGGAGCTTGACGTAGACGATCAGGAATTTATGGACCGTATGACTCTGACCGGAACAAAGACGGAAGGGTATAAGAGGCTTGACAGGAATCTTGAAAAAATAGTTGTCGGAGAGGTGCTTTCCATAGAGAGACACCCGGATGCCGACAAGCTCGTGGTCTGCCAGGTAAATATCGGGGAAAAGACCGTACAGATCGTCACAGGGGCTCAAAATGTCCGTGAAGGAGACCATGTTGTGGTGGTACTTGACGGAGGAAGGGTCGCCGGAGGCCATGACGGCAGCCCTCTGCCGGAAAACGGTATCGGGATAAAAGCCGGAAAGCTCCGGGGAGTGGAAAGCTTCGGGATGATGTGCTCCATAGAGGAGCTGGGTCAGAACAGGGATGTATTTCCCGATGCGCCGGAGGACGGACTTTATATCCTTCCGAAGGACAGCGTGCCCGGTACGGATGCCATAGAATATCTGGGGCTTCATGATACGGTTTTCGAGTACGAGATCACTTCAAACCGTGTGGACTGCTACAGTGTCCTCGGTATAGCGAGGGAGGCTGCGGCAAGCTTTGACAAGGCTTTTCATATGCCGGAGGTGCCTGTTACCGGTGAGGATGCCGCGGAATCCGCGTCCGACAGGGTGAGCGTTGAGATACTGGACAAGGATCTCTGCACAAGGTATATAGCAAGGGTGGTAACAGATGTTACGATAGGGGAATCCCCGGACTGGATGAAGAAGCGGCTCCGCTCCGCAGGGATAAGACCCATAAATAACCTGGTCGATATCACGAATTACGTTATGATGGAGTACGGACAGCCGATGCATGCCTTTGACCTTTCCACCATAGCCGGAAACAGGATCATTGTAAGAAGGGCTAAGGACGGGGATAAGTTCACGACCCTTGACGGTAATGAACGGAGCCTTGACAGCGAAGTCCTGATGATCTGTGACGGAGAGAAGGAGATAGGCATCGGAGGTATCATGGGAGGAGAGAATTCCATGATAACAGGTGATGTTAAAGAGGTATTATTTGAGGCTGCCACCTTTAACGGGCCGAATATAAGGAAGTCCGCGAAGAGGATAGGCTTAAGGACCGATGCTTCGGGAATTTTTGAAAAGGGGCTTGACGCCAATAATGCCCTGGATGCGATAAACCGTGCCTGCGCTCTTGTTGAGGAGCTTAAATGCGGGAAGGTGCTTAAGGGCATGGTGGATGTCCATGGGGAGCTGCCGGAAAGGAAGCATATCCCGTTTGAGCCTGAGAGGATAAATGAATTCCTGGGGACGGATATCCCTGAGGATGATATGCTTAAGTATTTTGAGCGCCTTGAGATCGGGTATGATAAGGATAATAACGAGCTTATCTGTCCCACCTTCAGGCAGGATCTTCTGGGCTTTGCGGACATTGCCGAGGAGGCCGCCAGATTCTACGGCTATGACAGGATCCCGGTAACATTGCCGAAGTCCGGCGCCGAGGGCGGAGGAATGCCCTTAAAGCTGCAGATCGAGGGCGTTGCAAGAGAGGTTGCGGAATACGCGGGCTTCTCACAGTGCATGAGCTATTCGATGGAGAGCCCGAAGGTATTTGATAAGCTTCTTCTTCCTGCCGATGCGGCGGAAAGACAGGCAATAAAGATAAGTAATCCCCTTGGAGAGGACTTTTCCATAATGAGGACCGTTATATTGAACGGGCTTCTAAATAGCCTCTCCGTTAATTTCAACAGGAGAAACAAGAATGTGAGGCTCTATGAGCTCGGAAATATCTATATCCCGAAGAGCCTTCCCTTAACCGACTATCCGGCGGAAAGAATGCAGCTTGCGCTGGGCTTTTACGGCGACGGGGATTTCTATGAAATGAAGGGTGTAGTCGAGGAATTCCTTACGAAGTGCGGCTTAAATAAGCTCATAAGCTATGATCCGGAGAGCGGAAAGTCCTTCCTCCATCCCGGGCGCCAGGCGAATATAGTATATGACGGAACGACAGTAGGATATCTCGGGGAGCTCCATCCCAGAGTAATGAATAATTATGAGATCTCCGAGCGCGTTTATGCTGCGGTCATAGATATGCCGGAGGTTGTGGAAAGAGCGACCTTTGACAGGAAATTCAAGGGTATCGCAAGGTTCCCCGCAGTAAACCGCGATATTTCTATGGTTGTGAAAAAGGAGATCACCGCCGGTGACATAGAGGGCATGATACGCCAGAGAGGCGGGAAGCTTCTCGAGAGCATCAGGCTCTTTGATATCTACGAGGGAAGCCAGATAGAGGAAGGACATAAGTCCATGGCTTATACCCTTGTATTCAGAAACCCCGAAAAGACCCTGTCGGATGATGAGGTCAATTCCGTAATGAAGAAGATACTTAACGGCCTTAACGGTATGGGGATAAGCTTAAGGTCATGAGTGCTCTTTATAAAAGAGACTACCATTATGAGCTTCCGGAGGAGCTTATCGCCCAGGATCCGTTGGAAAACAGGGACGGATCGAGGCTTATGGTACTTGACCGCAGGAGCGGGAAAAGGGAGGACCGGCATTTTAAGGATATAAAGGACTATCTCTTTCCGGGAGACTGCCTTGTCCTTAATAATACCAAGGTCATACCCGCACGGCTTCTGGGCGTAAAGGAAGACACGGGAGCCGCGGTTGAGATACTTTTATTAAAGCGTCTTTCGGAGGACAGCTGGGAAACCATAGTGCGTCCGGGAAAGAAGCTAAGGCCCGGAGCCAGGGTGAGCTTCGGCGACGGCCTTCTTAAGGCGGAAATTACAGATGTTCTCGATCAGGGCAACAGGCTTGTCCGCTTTGAATTTCAGGGGATCTTTGAGGAGCTCCTTGATAAGCTTGGGGAAATGCCGCTGCCTCCCTATATCACCCATAAGCTTAAGGACCGCGGCAGATACAATACGGTATACGCAAAATATGAGGGCTCGGCGGCAGCTCCCACTGCGGGACTCCATTTCACGGAGGCCCTTCTTTCGGAGATTGCCGCAAAGGGCGTAAAAATAGCGTATGTTACTCTCCATGTGGGGCTCGGAACCTTCAGACCCGTAAAAGAAGATAATATCCTGGATCACCGCATGCACAGTGAGACTATTTTCTTAAGCCCGGAAACCGCAGAGCTCATAAATAGCACAAAGAGAGAGGGCGGCAGGGTCATCGCCGTCGGGACCACAAGCTGCAGGACCATTGAAGCCGCGGCGGATGGTAACGGAAGGGTAAGAACCGTTGACGGAGAGGAAACGGATATCTTTATCTATCCGGGCTACAGCTTTAAGGTTCTGGACTGCCTTATCACTAATTTCCACCTTCCGGAAAGCACGCTTCTAATGCTGGTTTCCGCGCTTGCGGGACGGGAGAATGTTCTAAGCGCCTATAAGGATGCCATTGAGAAGCGCTACCGCTTTTTCAGCTTCGGGGATGCGATGTTTATAAAGTGAGAGAAAATGCTTTTGCCTGTGGATATCAGGTCAATGCGGATAGAGACCCTGATGCGTTTATAAGGATTAAGCGAAAGCAAAGATTGTATATTTATTGAATATAATTTATAATGGTCTGGTGTTTGTGAGGGGTATTAACGGAGGATGATATGGGAGATATAGGCTTAAACCGAAGAAAGTATAAGAGACACACCCTGAGTGTCAAGCTCTTCATGACCCGGGTTGATGATGAGAGCGGACTCGGCATTCCTGTCGAGGTACTTGATATTTCAAAGGCCGGTGTGGGGTTTATCTGCCGGCAGGAGCTTATGAACGGCGTGATCTACAAGGCCAATATCAAGATCTGGACCGGTGATGTGATCCCTGCCTTTATAAATGTGGTAAGGGTAAGCCATCAGGAAGAGGGAAATATCTACGGCGGTGTTTTCATCGGAATGCCGGAAACAGATGCCTGCAGGATAGAGGTATATGAGACCTATCAGGATTACTCCGATCAGGAGGGAAATGTCCCGAAGACCGAGGAGGAGGAGAGGGACGAGCTTATGAGCATTATGGAGCAGGCTCTCAATAAGGGAGATTTATAAGCTGTTCCGGTTCTTAAAGGGTGCCGGACAGCTGCGGGAATTATACAGAACAGGAGAAGCAGGATGAATATCGGAGTGGTTGTTGCTTTATCGGCATTTGCCGTTATGACACTTATCGCAGTGGGAATAATGATCGCGGTGGTTGCCAGCGTTGCCTATGTTGAATCCAGAAGGGAAGAAGAGGAGAAATGAGCGAGTGTCTGAAGGCAGGCTTTATCGCTCTCGGGCTGATCGGCGGTTCAATCGCGAAGAATATACGGCGGGTCTTTCCCGACGCTCATATCACGGCTTTGAACAGATCCAAGGAAACCCTGGACCTTGCCCTTAAGGAAGGGATAATAGATCACGGTACCCTGAAGCTTGATGACAGCTTCAGGGACTGTGATTTTATTTTTTTGTGTGCTCCGGTGGAAACCAATACGGAGTACCTTTCCCTTTTGAAGCCCTATCTAAGCCCTGAAACCATTCTCACCGATGTGGGATCCGTAAAGGGTGTTATTCACGCTGCGGTTGAAAGGTATGCCGGAGATGCCCTCTTTATCGGCGGACATCCAATGGCAGGATCGGAAAAGAGCGGATATAAGAATTCAAATGATCATCTGATCGAAAATGCCTATTATATCCTTACCCCGGGGGATAATGCGGGGGAGGAGCATATAAGGCGTTACGAGGACCTGGTACGGAGGCTTGGGGCAATCCCGCTGGTGCTTTCACCGGCGCTCCATGACCGTGTCACTGCGGCTGTGAGCCATGTGCCCCATATGATAGCCTATACTCTGGTCAGGCTTATTGAAAAGGAGGATTCCCCGGAGCAGTATATGAAGGCCATAGCGGCCGGAGGCTTCAAGGATATTACCCGTATTGCCTCCTCCGATCCGGTAATGTGGGAGCAGATCTGTATGGAAAATCCGGAGGAGATCTCCGGACTTTTGGACGAGTATATTGAAATGCTCAGTGAAACACGGGAGTTGATAGCCGGGAAGCAGGGGCAGGAGCTTAAACGTATCTTTGAAGAAGCAAAGAACTACCGCGATTCCGTTCCCGATGCACCTCTTGGGCCTATAAAGAAGACATATATTATCCATATTGACGTAGAGGACGAGCCCGGTGCCATAGCCATAGTCGCCACGATTCTATCGGCTCATGGTCTTTCGATAAAGAATATCGGTATCGTTCATAACAGGACATATGAGGAGGGGGCGCTCCGCATAGAATTTTATGACAGGGAGTCCATGGCCCTCGGTATCGCGGACCTTATGGAGAAAGGATATAAGATCTACAGCAGGACATGAAAATAAATCATGCTTCAAACGGTCTTCACGGTGAGCTAACCGTACCGGGAGACAAATCAATTTCACATAGAGCCGTGATGTTCGGTTCTATTGCGTCGGGAGATACCGTCATAAGGGGCTTCTTAAAGAGTGCGGACTGCATATCCACCATGAACTGTTTCCGGGCAATGGGGATAGAGATCGAAGAAGGACGAGACGAAAAAGGCGGTTTTATCAGGGTTTTTGGCAAGGGCCTCCGGGGGCTTAATAAGCCTTATAAACCCTTGGACTGCGGAAATTCCGGAACTACCACAAGGCTTATATCCGGTATACTTGCGGGACAGGGCTTTGAGACCCGTCTTACCGGTGATGCATCCCTTTCAAGAAGACCCATGAGGAGGATAATCGAACCGCTGAAGGCTATTGGGGCCTCCATAAGATCTGAGAACAAAGACGGACTTCTGCCCCTTATAATCGACAGGGGAGAGCTCCACGGGGGTGAGATAAGGACAAGGGTGGCATCTGCACAGGTAAAGTCAGCCATACTTTTATCCGGCCTGTACGCGGATAAAGAGACAGTTGTTATCGAACCTGCTCTCTCAAGAAACCATACCGAACTTATGCTTTCCGCCTTCGGAGCGGATATTACAGGAGGGAGTGAGGCCGACCCGAGAGCCTCCGTAAGACCCTGCAGTGAGCTTAGGGGCTTAGAGGTCAATGTTCCCGGAGATATTTCCAGTGCAGCCTACTTTATCGGCGCGGCTCTGATAGTTCCGGACTCGGAGGTCGTACTTAAGAATGTGGGCATCAATCCTACAAGAGACGGGGTCATCCGGGTTTTCAGGGAAATGGGAGCCGATATCAGGATAGAAAACGAGCATTATGAATCCGGCGAAAGATCCGCGGATCTTATAGTAAAGCACTCGCCTTCCCTTAAGGGAGTGGAGATCGAAGGAGATATAATCCCGGCTCTTATCGATGAGCTCCCGCTTATCGCTGTGGTTGCCGCTGCCGCTGAGGGTGAAACCGTGATAAGGGATGCGGCGGAGCTTAAGGTCAAGGAGTCAAACAGGATAAGCCTTACCGTAAATAACCTTAGGGCCATGGGTGCAGACGCTGAAGAGAGAGAGGACGGTATGGTGATACGCGGAGGAAGGCCTCTGCACAGAGCCTCCATTGAGACCGCATTTGACCACCGTATCGCGATGAGCTTTTCCGTTGCGGCACTTATCAATTCCGATGTACGGCCGGTTGAGATACGGGATCCTTCCTGTGTCGGTATCTCTTTTCCGGACTTTTTTAAGGATATGGATATGCTGCTGAAATAGATAAGCGTCTAAATGCTTATTCCGGATAAAGATACGGTTCTGTCAGAAAGCCATCCTCATGGTCCGGACTTTTCGGAATGAAGATATGAAGACCTTGTCAAATTATACAAAAACCATTGTTAAATAAAAGAAAATTTGGTAAAATAGTCGTGCTTGCTATGAGGTACCGGAGAAGGATCCGGACAAAGCACGATTATATTTTATTGGAGGTAATTTCCGTATGAAGGTTTACACAACAGAGAAGATCCGTAATATTGTCCTCCTGGGCCACGGCGGCTCCGGAAAGACCAGCCTTGTGGAAGCAATGGCAAATCTTTCGGGGCTTACAACGAGACTCGGAACCATTGCCGATGGAAACACCATCAGCGACTATGATAAGGAGGAGCAGAAGAGGAAATTCTCAATAAGCACATCCCTTATCCCCATCGAATGGGAGGATACAAAGCTCAATATCATGGATACTCCGGGATTCTTTGACTTTGTGGGCGAGGTGGAAGAGGCTGCCACGGCTGCGGCTTCGGCGATTATCGTTGTAAACGGCAAGGCCGGCGTCGAGACCGGAACAAAGAAAGCCTGGGAGCTTTGCGATAAGTACAATATTCCCAGAATGATCTATGTTTCAAATATGGATATTGACAATGCTTCATTCAAGAACGTTCTTGAGGAGCTTACAGACCTCTACGGAAAAAAGATAGCGCCCTTCCATTTCCCGATCAGGGAAGATGAAAAGTTCGTCGGATACGTAAATGTTGTGGCAGAAAAGGCTTTCCGCTGGGATGATAAGGGAAAGGCCGTTGAGTGCGAGATCCCCGATTATTCAAAGGAGAATCTCCAGGCCTACAGGGATTCCCTTATGGAGGCTGTTGCCGAGACAAGTGAAGAGTTTATGGACAGGTATTTCGGAGGCGAAACCTTCTCCGAGGCGGAGATCAGGGCTGCGCTCCACACCAGCGTATGCGACGGAACCATCGTTCCGATAACCATGGGCAGCAATACCCTTATCCGCGGCGTATATACACTGCTTGACGACTGCGTGAAGTATCTTCCGAGTCCCGAGGGCAGGAAGATGGCGGGAATTGATACCGCAAGCTCGGAGGTATTCGAAGCCGACTACGACTTCTCGAAGCCGAAGACAGCCATAGTATGGAAGACCATAATCGATCCCTTTATCGGAAAGTATTCACTCTTCAAGGTATGTTCCGGTGTCATAAAGAGCGGCGATGCCCTCTATAATGTGAATGAGGATGCCGAGGAGAAGACAGGTAAGCTTTACACCCTCTGCGGAAATAAGGCAATTGAGGTTCCCGAGCTCCACGCCGGAGATATAGGTGCCTTTGCAAAGCTTGCCGTTACAAAGACCGGTGACTCCCTTGGAACCAAGGCTACGGCAATAAGGTTCGGAAAGCCGCTTATCTCGACGCCTTATACGGCTGTTCGCTACAGGCCCGTTAATAAGGGCGATGTGGACAAGATATCCCAGGCGCTTGCAAAGATGTGCGCAGAGGATCTTACCTTAAGGAATGTAAATGATTCCCTTAACCGCCAGACCCTGCTCTACGGTATAGGAGACCAGCAGATCGACGTTGTAAAGGCAAAGCTCGAGAGCGAGTACAAGGTCCAGATCGAGCTTTCAACTCCGAAGGTTGCGTACCGTGAGACCATAAAGGGAAGGTCTGACGTTCAGGGCAGATACAAGAAGCAGACCGGAGGACACGGACAGTTCGGTGATGTAAAGATCATATTCGAGCCCAGCGGAGATATGGAGAAGCCCTTCATCTTCGAGGAAAAGGTCGTGGGCGGAGCGGTTCCGAAGAACTTCTTCCCCGCTGTTGAAAAGGGACTTGCCGAGTCTGTTGAAAAGGGTCCTCTTGCGGCATATCCCGTTGTCGGTGTTAAGGCTACCCTCTATGACGGCTCCTATCACCCGGTAGACTCCTCCGAGCAGTCCTTTAAGACCGCTGCAAAGCTTGCCTTTAAGGACGGCTTTATGAAGGCAACACCCATACTTCTCGAGCCCATTATGACCCTTAAGGTCACTGTTCCGGATCAGTTCACCGGAGACGTAATGGGTGATCTCAATAAGCGCCGCGGCCGTGTGCTTGGAATGAATCCCACGGACGGCGGAAAGCAGATCATCGAGGCTGAGATACCCGAAAGTCAGATATTCGGATACAATACGGATCTCCGCTCAATGACAGGGGGTATCGGAGAGTACTCATATGAGTTCAACCGCTACGAGCCCGCACCCTCCGATGTGCAGGCCAAGGAGATCGAGGCCCGGAAGGACAAGATCGAGAATATAGAAGAGTAATGTAATTTACGACACTTTGCCCCCGGGGTTTCTTCAGGTGACTTCGGGGGTATTTTTTATTAAGCTCCTTTGTGGCTGAAGCTCCTACGAGTTAGTGGGATCATGGAATATGCGCTTTTCAAAAAGAAACATAATCGAATATATCCTTGTGGCGGTATCGGGGATACTGTATATTTTCCAGTGCTCCAGCTGGACAAGTCCTCTCTACCCCTATGCCTACGGATATGATTCCTCCTGGTATTCACTGATGGGGAGGGCCATAACGGAGGGCTGTGTTCCTTACAGGGATTACTTCGACCTGAAGGGTCCGGTATTCTTTTTTTATGAAGCACTCGGACAGCTTATCATAAGGAACAGGCCGGGAATCTTTCTGATACAGTGCATATCCGTTGTTTTTACCGTGGTGATACTGTGGATCACGGCCGGGCTGTTTCTAAACCGCTTTCTGTCCGCGGCTTTACTCCTTTTATATTATTTTGTTGCCTATGCCCTGATCTGGGGAGGAAATACGGTGGAAGAGCTTTTCCTGCCATTCTCCTTTGCAGCGGTCTATCTTACCCTGGATCATATAAAAAACGGGGAGAAAGCGTTTTTTTCGAAGGAAACCGCAGCACTTATAATGGGAATAGGCTTCGGGATCTGTCTCTATTCAAAGGTCACTATAGCTGCGGTTATAATCTCCTCAGTGATCACCGTCCTTATAACCCTTATCAGGGAGAAGGACTACGAAGCCATTAAAGGCTGTGCTGCGGGTTTTCTGAAGGGACTTATGATCGTGACGGTCCCTGTATTCATCTATTTCATTGTAAACGGGGCAGTAAAAGACTTCCTCTACTGTGCCTTCCTCTTTGCCTTCAGGCGTTCCACGGACTACTACGAGCCCTTTTCGTTTGAATGGGAGAGGAACCTCCTTATCTGTTATGCTGCGGTTTTTTACGGGATCTGTATGAAGCCCTTGGAAAAGGAGGAAAAGGACAGGAGGATGTATCTTCTTATCCTGGCCGTTATACAGTTTCTGTCTCTCCATTTCGGAACACCGTATCTCTATTACTTTTTGACACAGATGCCGGTATTTGCAGTTATGCTGATCTACATCCTGAAGGATGACCTAAGTAGAATAACAAATGATATTAAACTCAGCGGCTCTGTTTTCAGGCCGGACATCCGGTATTTTGCAATATTTCTTGCAATAACAACCACTATTATTGGCTATTGGGATCTGAATGTGGACAAGATAAAAGAAAATATAATGATATTCAATGAGGAAACGGGGAAGAGCCAGGTCCTTGCCTGCCGGGAGATTTATGAGCTGGTGCCGGAATGGGAAAGGGACGATATCTATAACCTGGAATCCGGAATGATCTATTATGAGGTAAACCAGGTACTGCCGCCGAATAAGTATCCGGTGAACCTTCCCTACTTTCTCCATCTGGATCCAAGAATAAAAACTGATGTTATGAATAAACTCCGCTTTGAAACACCAAAGTGGATCATATGCGAGCGCATGTGGGAATTTGATGACGAGGATATTAAGGACTACGTCTATTCGAATTATGAGCTCGTAGCGGATAATGAGGGAGAGGAGCTGTACCGCCTGTTTGAATGAGTTATCCCGGAATGAGGGGCGTACAGCTCCGTCCTGTAAGCTTATCAGTGACTGCTGTTCATAAAGGAGAGGGGACCGTTTGTTTCAGTCTGGGATTTCAGTATCCGGCTGTCTTCCTTCCAGTTCTGGTCACCGGCATTGAATTTCCTTGTTCCGTCAATGATAACTGCGGATGAGATAACCGGTATTATCACAGCGAGCACTGCCAGAAATCCTTCCTGGGGGTTTTCCAGCCTTTCCATCATGTCCTTAAACAGCATGATCAGAACTATGATATTCAGTACAGAGAGAATAAGGCTCAGCATGCTGCCGGCAACGGGCAGAAAATTGATCAGCATTCCAAGGATATAGCATACAACAGGCCAGAGCTTCATAACTATCGCGGGTGCATTCCAGCCGTATATGGTTATTGTTTCCGTATTTCCGTAGGTCGCTTCCACAGAAGCCCATATATTTACTATGGGTATAAAGGCCATCCAGGCATTATCATAGCTTCTGACCTTCAGGTATCTGTATCTTGCGATGGCATCTATGAGATAGAATACCAGCCATATTATAAAAAATACCGCCAGAAATCCGCCAAATACCATTATCAGTCCCAATGCTTCTTCGTTAAAATTGTCCATTTTTTCTCCTCCCTGATGAATTATATTAAAGGATCTGTCTTGCTAACCTGATTGATTATACGAAAAAACATCCCATAAAGGCAATACCAGGGAAAACGCAAGCGCTTGACTTTTATCAGCCGGAACATTAAACTTGATAAAGCTGATTTTTACGGGCGGAGTATGCCCTTGAAGGAGAGTATCGAAGATGTCGGTGAATTACAACCATACGGAAATAGAGGATAAGTGGACAAAGGTCTGGGAGGAGCATCCGGTAAATACGGATGACGGAAAAAAGCCAAAGTATTACTGTCTGGATATGTTCCCCTATCCTTCGGGAGCAGGTCTCCATGTGGGACACTGGAGAGGCTATGTCATAAGTGATGTCTGGAGCCGTTACAAGATGATGAACGGCTACTATATCGTTCACCCGATGGGCTGGGACGCTTTCGGACTGCCTGCCGAAAATTATGCCATACAGACAGGGCAGCACCCGAGGATCTCAACAGCCGAGAATATAAGGAATATAAAACGCCAGGTTAAGCAGATCGGCGCGATCTACGACTGGAATATGGAGCTTGATACGACGGATCCCGAGTTCTACAGATGGACCCAGTGGATCTTTGTACAGCTTTTTAAGAAGGGTCTTGCCTACGAGAAGGAGATGCCGCTTAACTGGTGTCCCCACTGCCGTGCGGTCCTTGCAAATGAAGAGGTGGTAGACGGCAAGTGCGAGCGGTGTCACAGTGATGTTACGAAAAAGAACCTCCGTCAGTGGATGTTAAAGATAACAGAGTATGCCGACAGGCTTTTAGAGGGGCTTGACGGCCTTGACTGGCCTGAAAAGGTAAAGAAGATGCAGACCGACTGGATCGGAAGATCCTACGGAGCCGAGGTTGATTTTAAGATCGACGGAAGGGACGACGCGGTTACAGTATATACCACAAGACCCGATACGCTTTTCGGAGCCACCTTTATGGTACTGGCGCCGGAGCATGAGCTTGCCCCCGGGCTTGCAACTCCGGAGAAAAGAGCGGAGGTGGAAAAGTATATCTCCGATTCCGCGAACAAATCCAATGTGGACAGGCTGCAGGGGAAAGAAAAAACAGGTGTTTTCACAGGCTCCTACTGCATAAATCCAATGAACGGCGAAAAAGTTCCGATCTGGCTTTCAGACTACGTTCTCGCAGATTACGGAACGGGTGCCATCATGTGCGTTCCGGCCCATGATGACCGTGACTTTGCCTTTGCGAAGAAATTTGATCTTCCGATAGTCCAGGTTATAGCGAAGGACGGAAAAGAAATCGAGAATATGGAGGAAGCCTATACCGAGGCGAACGGCACCATGATAAATTCCGGTGAATGGAACGGAATGGAATCCGCCGAGCTAAAGGTGAAGGCTCCGCATATCGTTGAAGAAAAGGGCTTCGGCCGTGCAAAGAAAAACTTCAAGATCCGTGACTGGGTATTTTCAAGGCAGAGATACTGGGGAGAGCCTATTCCGATTATCCACTGTCCGGACTGCGGTGCGGTTCCCGTACCCGAGGAGGAGCTTCCCGTGCTTCTTCCCGAGGTGGAATCCTATCAGCCCACAGATACGGGTGAGTCACCGCTTGCGGCGATCGATTCCTGGGTCAACTGCAAGTGCCCGAAATGCGGTAAGGATGCAAAGAGGGAGACCAACACCATGCCCCAGTGGGCAGGCTCCTCATGGTATTTCCTGCGTTATGTTGATGTGAGAAATAAGGAGGCACTGGTAAGCCGCGAAAAAGCGGATAAATTCCTGCCTGTTGATATGTATATCGGAGGAGTGGAGCATGCCGTACTCCATCTTCTGTACTCGAGATTCTGGACCAAGTTCCTCTATGATATAGGCGTGGTGGGCTTTGAGGAGCCCTTCCTTAAGCTCTTTAATCAGGGGATGGTTCTGGGACCCAAGGGCGTAAAGATGAGTAAGTCCCTGGGTAATGTGATAAGTCCCGACGATATGATAAGGGATTACGGCTGTGATTCTTTAAGGCTTTACGAGCTCTTTATCGGGCCTCCCCAGCAGGACAGCGCCTGGGACGACAGGGGTATAGACGGAGTCTACAGGTTCCTTATAAAGCTCTGGAATCTGGTAATGGACAATAAGGACAAGAATATCGGGGCAGATCAGGAGCTTATAAGGATAAGGCATAAGCTTATAGATACCATCACCACAAGGCTTGAGAGCTTTTCATTAAATACCGTGGTCTCCGGCTTTATGGAATTTAATAATGCCCTTGCAAAGCTTAAGGGAGTGGACAGGGAGACATTAGAAACATACGTTATTTTACTTGCCCCCTTTGCGCCACATATCGCAGAAGAGCTCTGGGCACAGCTCGGACACAGTGAATCCGTATTTAAGGCCTCCTGGCCAAAGGCAGACAAGTCTGCAATGAAGGAGGATACTATAGAGGTTCCGATCCAGGTTAACGGAAAGGTGCGGGGAACTGTCAGTGTTTCCGCGGATGCTTCAAAGGACGAGGTACTTTCGGCCGCGAAGGAGGCTGTTAAGGACAGGCTTGACGGGAATCTCATTAAGGAGATCTACGTTCCCGGAAAGATCGTGAATCTGGTCGTAAAATAGGGAAGTGACGGAAAGGGCCCGGGTCTATGTCCATTAGAAAAACCCTTCTTCTGCTGACCCTGAATTATATACTGATATTTGCCTGGATGTTCATGTACAGGCTTGGGGAGATGAGCGCACTTTTGATCTTTCCGATCACCATGGGCGTTGCGTTTCTGGATACCGTTTTTGCAGAGGGGAGGAAAAGCGCCTATCTATGGTGCGGGAACCTTCTTATCGCCACCATTGTGGGGATACTGCTGCAGGCGTACCTGTATATCAGGGCTACGGGAGATATGGAGCGTGCGGTCCTAAGGGCTGCCGTCGAGATCCTGGCTGCGGTCCTTATTATCGGGATGATCGCAGTGATATCGGGACATGAAGCCGCTAAGCTAAAGAAAAGGCGGATAGAAAAGAGTATGAGGTCTGCTTCATATCCGGGGAGAGCGTCTCTGTTTCCGGACAGTGAAGATGAGGAGAATAAAGGGAAGGAAAAAGGATCCGGTTGGGGAGCCGGATACGGCAATATGGGTTCATCCTTTGATGATCAGAGCGATGAGGAGCTCTATGATGAGGAGGATCCGGATGAGGACGACGAGGAAGAAGACGAGGACAATGAACCCACCTTCAGGGTCATAAAAAAGTCTTAGAGTCTTTTTTACCGGATTCATCCAAAATAAGCCGTTTACAATGAGGGTCAGGAGGAGAATATGAAACAGCTTATCACAAAACTTGCCATGGTTCTTTTAATGGCATTTCTGTTTATTCCACTCACCGGAATGCAGGAAGCAAGAGCCGAGGGAGAAACCGTAAACTATGTATTTACAGGGCATGAGATACCGGAAGGGCAGGCGGAGGTTCTGACTGTCGATGCTGCCACCCTGGAGCTGTTTAAGGTAAATCCCGCCATTATAAACGTATATGTAGCCGCTCTCGCAGAGAGATATAATACCGCCACCGAGGAGATTGACCGGATGGCGGAGGCCGCATATCTTACAGGGGTAATAAGCGGTGCACTACCTCCGGGAAATCATGTGCCGCAGTATACTATGGTCAGTGCGGAGGCAGTCGTGCCGGTGCCTCCCTTACCTCAGGAAGCGCAGAGCGCAGCTGATGCGGCCCATGAAAATACAGGTGTTATTTCGTCCCCTGTAAATATGGATATCGGCGGCGGAAACTATATAGATATCAATATCAGCACACAGACACTCACACTTTTCCAGAACGGTATCGCAACCTATGCGGTGCCCGTTGTCACCGGAAATGTGAGGACGGGTCACAGAACACCCGAGGGACTGTTCTCGGTACAGTATAAGCAGCTCGACAGAACGCTTAAGGGTGAGGATTATGAGTCCTTTGTCCACTATTGGATGAGGATAGTAAATAACGTCGGGATCCACGATGCTTCCTGGAGAAGCAGTTTCGGCGGGAATATTTATATGACAAACGGTTCCCACGGATGTATAAATGTTCCTCCTTCACTTATGCCGCCTCTCTATGAGGTAGTTCCCGTGGGATACCCTGTGTGGGTGCATTCATAAAAAAACATCTTGAACGAAGTTAAGGATCCTTCCTGAGGATCCGGGGATCCTTTGCTGACGCTCAGGATGACCGGGACTTATGTTTTTCAGCGGCGTATTTTAGGATAATATTTGAAATGGTAAATAACGAGATAGAGTTAATAAGAACAGTTGATATGGAAAAGAAGGATGCCCTGGTAAGGCGTCTTGTCAACGCCGGGATCTCATATCTTGAAAAATGGGAGAAGGTTCCTTTTTTCAGGAGGCATGAGTATAACGGCGCCAAGGAGGTCTGTGTCGTTTTTATAAATGACAATCAGAGGGAGCTTGCCCAAAGCATTCTGGAGGATATTGAGGGCAGCGCCGAGGTGCCGGAACGCAGGCAGAAGATCAAAGCACTTAAGGATCAGGAGACTTAATCACTCAGGGAAAGGAGAGCAGCAGACAATATGGCTGACGCGGTTTACGAAAAGATAAAAAAATGCTATGAGGCTATAAGGCGGAAAACTGATTTTCAGCCTGAGATCGCTTTGGTGCTGGGCTCGGGACTCGGTGATTTTGCCGACAATATTGAGGTGAAGGGTGTTATTGATTATAAGGATATAGACGGCTTTCCGGTATCGACGGCACCGGGACACGCAGGACAGTTTATTTACGGAACCCTTGGGGGGAAGAATATAATCTGTATGAAGGGCCGGATCCATTACTACGAGGGTTATCCAATAACAGATGTTGTTTTACCTGCCAGGCTTATGAAGCTTATGGGAGCGAAGATACTGTTTCTTACCAATGCTTCCGGCGGGATAAATCCGGATTTTAAGGCCGGAGATTTCATGCTTATGACGGGGCACATTTCATCCTTTGTTCCAAATCCCCTTATAGGGCCGAATATCCCCGAGCTTGGAGTCAGGTTCCCGGATATGTCATTTGTCTACGATCCGGAGCTTAATGCTGTGGTACGTTCCAAGGCGGAGGAAGCCGGGATCGACCTTAAGGAGGGTGTTTACATCCAGACCACCGGGCCCTCCTATGAGTCGCCTGCCGAGATCAGGATGTTTAAGAATATGGGCGCGGATGCCGTCGGAATGAGTACCGTTGTTGAGGCTATAGCCGCACATCATGCCGGAATGCGGGTGGTTGCGGTTTCCTGTATCGCAAATCTTGCGGCCGGCATATCGGAGCATAAGCTAACCGAGGAAGAGGTGCTGGAGGCCGGAGAAAAGGCTGCGCCCCGGTTTAAGGAGCTTGTGATCAATTCTATAAAGGGGTTTAATCTATGAATACTTTGTTTTATAACGGAAAGCTTCTGTCCTTTGGGGGTGAGGATCCGTATGAGATTATTGATGATGCTGAAGTTGCTGTTCTTGGCAGCAACATTGCTTTTGCCGGAAAGAAGACGGACACGGGCTATGATGACAGCCTGCGGGGGATCGATTTTGACAGAAAGATCGACCTGAAGGGAAAGCTTATCATGCCGGGCTTCAAGAACTGTCATACACATTCGGGCATGACCTTTTTACGTTCTGCCGCCGATGACCTTAAGCTTGATGAGTGGCTTAATAAGCAGATATTCCCTAGGGAAGCCCTTCTTACCGAGGAAGATATCTACTATGCAACGATCCTTGCCGTAATGGAGTACTTAAGCGGTGGGACAACGGAGATCTGCGACATGTATTTAACTCCGGACTCCATTGACAGGGCTGTCCTGGACACGGGCATCCGCTGCGTTCAGTGCGGCTGCATGAACAATTTTTCCCAGAGCCCCGAAAAGCTCAGGGACTGGTACGACAGATTAAATAAGGGAAGTGACCTGAGCTTCTTCAGGATCGGAATACATGCGGAATATACCTGCTCGGAGGAGCTTTTAAAAATAACATCAGATATTGTTCATGAGCTGAAAGCTCCGCTTTACCTTCATATGTCTGAAACCGAGCCTGAGGTACAGGGCTGCAGGGAGAGACATGGCGGCCTTTCTCCGGTTGAATATCTGGATTCACTTAAGCTCTTTGACTATGGCGGGGTATTCTTTCATGGGGTTCATGTTTCCGATAATGATATTGAGATCATAAAAAAAAGAAATATTGCAGTTATTACCAATCCCGCTTCAAATCTAAAGCTTTCAAGCGGAATAGCCCCGATAGACAGGTACCTTAAGGAGGGTATACTCCTCGGAATAGGAACCGACGGGCCGGCCAGCAATAACTGTCTTGATATGTTCAGGGAGATGTTTTTAACGTCGGCTCTTGCAAAGCTCAGGGAAAATGATGCCGCTAAAGTTGATGCCTCCGAGGTTTTGAGGATAGCCTGCTCAGACGGAGCAAAGGCCATAGGGACACCGGAGTGTGACAGCCTCAAGGCCGGAAAAAAGGCGGATATCGTTGTTCTGGATCTGTCCTGTCCCAATATGCAGCCTGAGAATAATATTGTTAAAAATATAGTATATTCGGGCTCAAAACAGAATGTATATCTTACCATGGTGGACGGGGTAATAAGATACGAGGACGGAGAGTATAATATCGGCTTCAAAAAGGAAGACATTTATAAAGAGGTGAAAAAGACCGTAGACCGGATAAACAGGGAGATCTCATTTGCATAAACTCAGCGGGGATGAATATGAGGTACTGAAGAGGTATTTTTATTCAAAGACGGAAGAAGATGATTCTGCCTGTATTGATGACATCACCTGGAACGATCTGGAGATGGATTCCTTTTTCAAAAGGTTTAATAACACTTGCTCACAAAACGGTGGAGAGTATTTCTATGATATGCTCCGCCGTCCTTTGGTTTTAAAAGAAGATCTAAGTAAGCTGAGGGAGAGGGGCAGGGTCTCGGAGCTTTTCAGATCTGACAGCGCCTTAAGGGATAAGTACCGTAAGGCCTTTGAAACGGATGAAGCAATAAAAAGAGGCTTCCATGAAATGCTGCAAAGGCTTGAAAATGTGAGAAGGGACAGTCTTTTACTTCACTTTGCGGCATTGGTCCTCGCACTTATTTCACTGGCTTTTATCTTTATCAACCCCTTTACCGGCTTTATCCTCTTTATTGCAGCGTCGCTTTTTAATGTCACGTCCTACTTCAGGCGAAAGGGGGAAATAGAGAGCTTTATCCCGGTCATAAGGTATCTGATAAGGGAGATAAGGGAGTGCAGGGCTCTCACGTCCATAGAGCATAAGGGCTTAAGTGAATATAGTTCAAGGCTTAAGGCGGCACTTGATTCCCTAAGGGGTATAGACAGAAACGCATGGATAATCCTCAGCGGAAAGCGCCTGACCGGAGGCTTTCTTGAGCTTCCCCTTGATTTCATTAGGATTTTTTTTCATATAGATCTTATAAAATTTGATCTTATACTTGATAATGTGAGGGAAAATCGGGAAGCGGTAAAGGAGCTTTTTGAGGTTACCGGCTTTCTCGATTCAATGACAGCGCTTTCTATTCTAAAGGATGAGCTCCGGTACTTCTCGGAGCCCGTTTTTAAGGATCAGGGAGGGATAGAGCTGTCGGGGCTCTACCACCCCTTACTTACGGAGCCCGTTCCCTGTGACGTCGAAAACGTATCCCTTATGCTTCTGACAGGGTCGAATGCCTCGGGAAAATCCACCTTTCTTAAGGCTGCCGCCATATCACTGATCCTTGCGGAAACCCTTTATACAGTGCCGGCAAAGAAAATGGTCCTCTGTCCTGTTGAGATCCTGTCCTCCATGTCCTTAAGGGACAGTATCGAGAAGGGAGACAGCCTGTATGTTACAGAGATAAGGTCCATCAAGCGTATAGCGGACAGACTGAAGGTCAATAGGGACTGTGCCATATTCCTGGACGAGGTCTTAAAGGGCACGAATACCGTGGAGAGGATAGCCTCCCTTTCGGTCTTACTGAAAAGCTTTTCGGAAGCCAGGCTGTGTTTTGCGGCAACACATGATACGCCGCTAACCCATATTCTTGAAGACATATATGAAAATTACCACTTTGATGAGAACGTGACGGAGGATGGGATCACCTTCCCCTATGAGCTGAAAAAGGGCAGGACCGATTCGAGGGATGCCATAATGCTCCTTTCGGTTATGGGACTTGACCGGGCGGTTACGGATGAGGCCTTTGAATTAAGCGATGCTTTCCTTAAGGAGGGTGTATGGAAGAAACTATAACAGAAGTTACCTTATATTCCGACGGCTCCAGCAGGGGAAATCCCGGACCCGGAGGCTACGGAACCATATTAAGATACGTGGACAGCAGCGGAGAGGTGTTTGAAAGGGAGTATTCGGAGGGCTTTCCCGAGACCACAAATAACAGAATGGAAATAATGGGTGTTATTGCAGGGCTTGAAAAGCTGATAAGACCTTGCCGCGTCAATATCATTTCCGATTCGCAGTATGTTGTGAACGCATTTAACAAGGGGTGGATAGAAAACTGGCAGAGGAATGACTGGAAGGGGTCGGATAAAAAGCCGGTAAAGAATGTGGATCTCTGGCAGAGGCTGTTAAAAGCTGCCGGGGGGCATGAGCTTCATTTTACCTGGGTCAGGGGGCATAACGGACAAGAGGAGAATGAACGCTGTGACAGGCTCGCAACGGCCGCTGCGGATAAGGCTGGAGCGGGATGACGTTGACGGTGAAAAATGTATGAAAAAAAATACAATGCGCTCCTAAACTAATGAGTTGGTATGCCGATATAGTAAATGATAGCAGGTAGTTTTTCAGTCAGCACAGGGAATAGTGGAAAAGGAGGTTCAGGGAATGAACAATGTAAGCGGCTTTAATTTCTACCAGAACACGGGGATGGTAGGAGAAAATATCAGGAAATTCGGAGGAAACAGGCCTCCGGAGGCTGATAAGGTCAACAGGGAAAATGAAAACGGGGCGGAGTATATTAAAAATAAAAGAAACGATAACGTAAACGGTATCCAGAACGGTGTCGAGCTTTCTGACGGCGCAAAGAAGATACTTGAAGAATTAAAGGAAAAGTATGGGAAGAATACGGACTTCTTCGTTGCGAATTATTCCTCCGACGAGGAGGCTGAGGAGTATCTCTCCCGCGGAACAAAGGAATACAGCGTTTTGATCGAGCCGGAGCTCTTAGAGGAGATGGCCCGTGATGCCGAGACCAAGGAAAAGTATATGGGCATCATCGAGGACGGAACGAAGCAGCTTGACGGTATAAAGGAGCAGCTTAAGGAGTCAGGTAAGGACGGAGAGGTAAAGAATATCGGATTCTCCGTAAATAAGGACGGAACCTTAAGCTTCTTCGCAAAGCTCGAGCAGTCTTCAAAGGAGCAGGCTGAGCGCATAGCCGAAAGAAGGGAAAAGAGGGCTGAAGAAGCCGAAAAGGAAGAGAAGAGAAGAGAAAAGAGGCTAAGGGAAAGAGACGTTGAAAATGACTATAAGGGCTTCGGACGTGATCAGATTAAGAAAGCCAGTATAAAGGCTGATTCTGCAGAGGAGCTCCTTGATAAAATAGTCAATTTCGACTGGAACAGTGTTCAGAGCGAACAAATGATGATGGTCGGATCAAAGGTTGATTTCACTGCCTGAATTATCTAAATGAAAAAAGCGATCGTTACAGGAGGAGCCGGTTTTGCCGGATACAGTCTCGTAAAATCCCTGCTTTCAAGGGGATTCAGAGTTGTGTGTCCGGTAAGACCGGGCTCTTCGCATAATAAAAGACTTGAAGCATTATCGGAAGACAGCAATGGGACTAAAGGGGAGCTGATCCTTTTAAGTCTCGACATGAAGGATATCAGGATCTTAAGCCACTGGCTTGGGAAAAAGCATATCGATATGTCAGGCTGTCTTTTTTTTCATCTTGCCTGGTCGGGGGAAAGGGATAATTTTGACGAACAGTACGCCAATATCAATATTACGACCGATACTGTTGTCACCGCTTCAAGGATCGGAGCCGTAAAAATAGTGATAACCGGCTCCCAGGCCGAATACGGCCTTAAGGCAGGCGGGATCCGGCTTCAGGACGGAACAATATCGCCCGTTACCGAAGAAGCCCTGCCGGAGCCTGTAAATGCCTACGGTGCCGCAAAGACCGCCGCAATGTACATAAGCCGGGATCTTGCCCGGCATCTTGATATCGGCTGGAACTGGGTTAGGATCTTCAGTCTTTACGGCGAATGTGAGCACCCGCATACCATGCTCTCTTATCTCAGAAGCACTCTTGAAAGGGGAGAGCTTCCCCATCTTTCATCCTGCGAACAGTACTGGGATTACCTTGATGTAAGGGATGCCGCCAATGCACTTATGTCTGTTGCCGAAAACGGAAAAGAAAATGAGATCTATAATCTTGCCAGCGGTGACTACCGCCCCTTACGTGAGTTTACCGAGATCATAAGAAAAAGGGTCAGAGCGGACGCAGCCATTGACTACGCCGAAGCCGACCCTTCAAGTCCTTCTCTTTCCCTACGGCCCTCCATTGAAAAGCTAAAGAGGGATACAGGCTGGAAACCGGAGCTTCCGTTTAGTTAAAAATGTCCGACAGCTTTGCCAGAGGACCTACTGCGGCCTGAAGATCCCGGATCGCCTTATTAAGTCCCTCAAAGTCTATATCAGAGATACTCTTTACTGCACGGGTAAGCTCCTCTGAATTATCTATGACCATGCTGTTCATATTGTTACTGGTGGCGGTGATGCTGCTTGTCATCGTATTGATGCTGTCCATTTCCTGATTGATCTTTGACAGCGCATCCTGTGCCATGACTATGGTCTCATTGGCAGTGGTAAGGGTCGTTACCGCAACGGGGACTATCATAAAGGATACGATACCCATTATCACAACCAGCAGGAAGATAAATATGGATGTCGCCTTCTGATACCTTGCCTCCTTTTTTTCAAACTCCAGAAGCTCCTTTAAGAGTTCTGTTGCCTCCTTGTCGTTTACAGACTTTGCTACTTCTTCGCTCATGCTTTGTTTCCTTCCTTTCTTTTTTTATTATAATTTGATGTAGCTCCGTAAAAGTTCATTCGCTCAGGGTGGTAATCTCAGCCCCTTTGGATAGTGGTTCTTTATCATACGGCCGTCATAGCTTCCCCAGCCGAGGTTCATACCCATATAGCATACAAGGCACCACCCCTTGCTGTCCTTCGGGTCAAGGTACTCCTGAGACAGGGACTCACCTCTAAGGTACTTAAGTGCCGTATCCTTATCCGAAAGCTCTGCCCTTCTCCCTACAGCTCCGGGGTCAAGGAATAACGCGAGAGCGTGGGAAGGCACGAAGCGGCCGCGCTTTAACGTCCCGAGGTGCAGTCCGGGTCTCAGTACCTTTAAGCCCTTGATACCGGGGAAAAATGCATTGGATAAATAAAGCTGCTCTCCGAAGACATGGAGGATACCGGAGCTTAGAAGCCTTGTAAAATCCGATCTGCTTTCCGTTCCGGGCTCCCCTGTGTTTTTTACGCTTTCCCAAAACCCGGTAAAAAGCTTCCGCACGCTGTCCGGAGCCTTTACGAGACTCCCGCTTAAGGAAGGTCTTACTCCGGAGTGCTTTTCTCCGCGATTCGGAATTAGCCCGCCCTTCCTTTTAATAACAGCGAAGAAATGCCCCTCCCCCCTGATCCTGTGGGGATAGAGGCGTACACCGTAATTAAGGCGCCCCTCCCCGGTAAGTATTCCGGTTCTCTTAAAACCCCCGGGAAGAGGATGAAGCAGCCCCGGATCAAGAAGGCTTAGATCCTCTTCATCATTAAGAAAGCGCTCTACCGTGCCCTCGTTTTCTCCTCTGTTAAAGGTGCAGGTCGAATATACGAGGATGCCGCCGGGAACAAGCATTTTTGCGGCTTCCCGAAGTATCATATCCTGGCGGGAAGCGCAGAGCACGGTGTTTTCAATGCTCCACTCGTTTACCGCAAGAGGATTCTTTCTGAACATCCCTTCGCCGGAGCAGGGTGCGTCAACCAGTATCCTGTCAAAATAGCCCGGAAAAATCCCGGAAAGCCTTTCCGGAGACTCGCTCGTTAAAAGAGTATTTGAGATCCCCATTCTCTCAATATTAAGAGACAGGGTCCTTCCGCGGGAGAGGACGGGTTCATTTGCGACAAGAAGCCCTGTATTTTCCATAAGCTCTGCGATCTCCGTGCTCTTTCCGCCGGGAGCCGCGCAGAGATCAAGGACCCGCATTCCCGGCTTTACATCAAGCCAGCATACAGGAGCCATGGCGCTTGCTTCCTGTATATAATAGGCACCGGCTTCATGGAGGGGATGCTTTACCGGCAGGGCAGCTTCATCATAGTAATACCCGTTTTCGCACCATTCCACCCTTTTAAGGGAGAAGAGATCCTTAAGATCAGGGGAAGCTGCAGTGCTTTTAAGACTGTTTATCCTTAGTGCCTTATGACTTCCGCACTCATAGGAGGAGAGAAAGTCCCGGAACTCATTCGGGTCAAGCTCCTCCTTCATCCGCTCCGTAAATTTGTCCGGCAACTCATTAACTAACATTTGTATATTTTATCATAAATATCTTATAATGGTTAGATTAACGGTTATAAGTGATACACTTCGAAGCCGTAATTTGGAGAGTATTTATTATGGAGAAAAAAAGAAGCTCATTTTCAGGTTCGATAGGTTTCGTTCTGTCCGCCGCGGGAAGTGCGGTAGGACTTGGAAATCTCTGGCGTTTCCCCTATCTCGCCGCAAAGAACGGAGGGGGACTCTTTCTTCTGGTCTACCTTGTGCTGGTCCTGACCTTCGGCTTTACGCTGCTGGTTACGGAGATAGCCATAGGGCGCTACACCAGACGAAGCCCATTAAGTGCATATGGCTTCCTGAATAAGAAATGGAAGTGGATAGGCACCTTTGAGGTGCTCGTGCCTTTTATGATACTGCCGTATTACTGCGCGATAGGCGGCTGGGTCCTTAAGTACTGCACGGTATATCTTACGGGGAGATCCATAGATGCCGTGGAGGAAGGATATTTCGGTGATTTTATTTCAGGTGTTTCACAGCCGGTCATATTTATGGCTGTGTTCGTGCTCCTCACATCCTTTGTGATATACAGGGGCATAAATAACGGTATAGAGCGGCTGTCAAAGATCATGATGCCCGTACTTATCATAATCGTGGTTCTGATCGCCGCATTCGCGGTCACATTAAAGCATGATGACGGGAGCGGCCTCCGTACCGGACTGCAGGGCCTTTGGATCTATCTCGTACCGGATCTCAGCGGACTTACACTGACAGGCTTTCTGAAGGTGCTCTTAGACGCCATGGGACAGCTGTTTTATTCCATAAGCGTAGCTATGGGAATAATGATATCCTACGGCTCTTACCTCGGGGATGACAATGATCTTATAAACGGAGTCAGGCAGATCGAGTTTTTTGATACGGCGGTGGCCTTTCTTGCAGGTATAATGACCATACTTCCGATCTACGTATTTATGGGAAAAGAGGGAATGGATTCTTCGGGACCGTCGCTTCTCTTTGTATCCATGCCAAGGGTCTTTCAGTCAATGGGGGCGGCCGGTGCCTTTATCGGAGGGCTGTTCTTCGTAATGGTATTCCTTGCGGCACTTACAAGCTCCATTTCACTTATGGAGGCTGTGGTATCATCCATAATGGAGAGATTCGGGATCCCCAGAAAGAAAGCAACGGTTATAGAGGGGGCCATAGCGCTGCTTATAGGGCTTGCCGTGTGCTTCGGCTACAATATTCTATATTTTGAGTTCCCGCTTCCGACAGGCTCCACCGGACAGATCCTTGATATTATGGATTATATAAGCAATAACGTGCTTATGCCGGTAGCAGCAATAGGAACCTGTATATTTATCGGCTGGTTCGTGAAGCCGGAGCTCATAATAAAAGAGGCGACAAAGAACGGTGAAAGCTTCAGGCGGAAAAACCTGTATGTGCTAATGGTGAAATTTGTATCACCTGTACTCCTCACGCTGCTCTTCCTTAAATCACTCGGGGTGATTTGAGAAGAGCCTTCGTCACCGTTTCCTATAAGTATTATAAACCTTCCGGAAACATATTGACACGGAGGGTTTTTTACTATACTATCTGTACTAGTAGTACTAGTACAGATACAAAGCCAAAAAATGTTAATTTATGGATCAAAAGAATTTACAGAGAAAGGAGCGGCATCGACTATTATGACATTAATCGACTGGCGGGACAGCCGCCCGATCTATGAACAGATCGCAGAAAACCTGAAACGTCTGATCCTGATAGACGTGCTGCAGCCGGGAGAGCAGCTCCCATCGGTAAGGAGCCTTGCGATGGAGAACGGCACAAATCCCAATACGGTGCAGAAGGCCTACGCCGAGCTCGAACGGCAGGGCGTGATTTATACGGTGAGAGGAAAGGGAGTATTTGTTTCCGGAAATGCGGCCCTTAAGGATAAGAAGGAACAGGAGCTTATCGACAGGGCGGCAGATATTTTCAGGGAGGGAGAGGATCTTGGGATCGATCCCGGGAAGATCTATAAGGGAGCCCTTTCCAGGCTTAAGGAGAAACCGGCGGATACGAGTTCAAGAGGGAAAGGAGCGGAAGAGGAAAAGATATGATTACGATAGATAATATCAGTAAATCCTTTGGTGAAACAAAGGCGGTAAACAATGCCTCCCTTAAGATAAAGGAGGGAGAAGTCTTCGGGCTTATCGGTACCAACGGCGCGGGAAAATCCACTATGCTCCGTATGCTTTCTGGGATCCTTAGACCTGACGGCGGGCAGATCCTTGTGGATGGGGAGCCGGTCTATGATGCCCCGGAGGTAAAGGAAAAGATCTATTTTATTTCGGATGATGCGTACTTTTTCCCAAACGCCACACCCGGGAGTATGAGGGATTATTACTCATCCCTTTATCCGCTGTTTGACAGGGAAAGGTTCGATACTCTCCTTAAGGGCTTCAATCTGAAGGAGAACAGAAAGATCTCCGAATTTTCAAAGGGCATGAGAAAGCAGCTGTCCGTGATCCTCGCAGTATCAAGCGGAGCCAAATACCTCCTCTGCGACGAGACATTTGACGGACTTGATCCAGTTATGAGGCAGGGGATAAAGAGCATCTTTTCAAGCGATATGTCGGATAAGGGGATAGTTCCGGTCATAGCATCCCACAATCTCCGTGAGCTTGAGGATATCTGCGACCATATAGGGCTCCTGCATCAGGGAGGTGTGCTTCTTTCGGAGGATATTGAAGATATGAAGCTGAATCTCCAGAAGGTACAGGTGGTATTCAATTCAGACGAGGACAGGGAGAAGGCGCTCGCCGGATTAAACGTTATCCTCTCCGAGCAGAGGGGAAGGCTTTATACCTTCACCATAAGAGGCGGCAGGGAAGAGATCGAGGCTCATTTCAGAGGAGCGGAGCCTGTATTTTTTGAGATCCTGAAGCTTTCTCTTGAAGAGATATTTATAAGTGAAACGGAGGTGGTAGGATATGACATCCGCAAATTCATCCTTGGTTAAGTTTATAAGAGAACAGAAGGCGCTGCTCTGGAGACGGCTTCCTCTGGCAGCACTGGCAATTATCATGTATTTCCTGTATGACGTTTTCGGAACGGTAATGCTTTTACAGCGGGAAAGAGTAAATATTTATTCCGACCAGCCGTTTCCGGTCAGGGGAGCATCGGTGATCTCCGGTCTCATGGGCTTAAGGGGCTTCGGCTGGTTCATTGGCTGCACGGGAGCCGTGCTTCTTGCAATACAGGGCTTTGCCTACCTTTATAAGACACAGACTGTGGACTTTTACGAGAGCCGTCCGGAGAAGAGAAGTACAAGATTTTTTAATATTATAATAAACAGCTTTCTGATATATCTTGTGCCCTCACTTTCGGGAGTGATCCTGTCCCTGCTTATAGCAGCGGTAAACGGCTGTGCCCCGGGATGGCTTATTATGGAGGTATTTATCTCGTATGGATTACAGACGGTGCTTTTCCTCGCGACCTACGGTATGAGCGTTCTTGCGTCCCTGCTTACCGGAACCGTTGTAACGGCAGTACTTATGAACATCTTCTTCTTTGGGATAGAAGGAATCATACGCCTTACGGTATTGGGGTACAGGGCTGCCTACTATGCCACCTTTGACCAGGGAAAGAGCGACGGTCTTATAAACAATATATATACATTTCCTGCCTTTAACTATCTCGGCGGGATAGTACGATCCATGATCTTTGCCATCAATGAATACAGTTTTACCGGATCATATGGCTATGTGGTAAAGTCCGCCGGCTTTACGGTAGGTGGGACTCTTATGAACCTTGTCCTCTTTGTGCTTTCGATAGTGCTTTCATTTATTGTGTATCAGAAGAGAAAGTCGGAGGCTGCCGGGAAGGCTGTGATATACAGGCCTCTGGAGGTTTTCATTAAATTCCTGACCGGAGTCGTCATTTCGCTGGATGCCGGCCTTTTTATCAATGCGATCTTCAATGTGGACAGTAATTCAGGAACAACAGGTCCTGTGATAATAACCATTATCCTTATGGCATTCATTGTTTCACTTATCCTGGAATCCGTTTTTGCACTGAATGTCAGGATGGCGTTTAATAAGGCCTGGCAGATAGCGGTGATAGCACTAATATCCATTATCATTTTATTTGTGTATAAGAGCGGAGTTACCGGTTATGACAGGTTCCTTCCGGACAGGGAAAAGGTCGCAAGCTCCTATCTCGTTAACTATAACTACAATTCGGATTTCTTTAATGACGGTGAGGAATACGAGTC